>DATFTS010000603.1:0-7414 GCA_035261645.1 Jatrophihabitans sp.
CCTTCCACCAGCCGGCGATCTTCCTGCACCAGACCGTTGTGCACGCTGCCGCCATCGTTGTCGTCGAACAGTGCGCTGCCCTCATGGTCGGCCAGTGCGACCTCGTGGACGTTGATCCGCTGCGCGAAACCGTTCTGCGAAACATTGCGGCGCAGGTACTCGGCGCTCTGCCGGGACGGCTCGAAGCACTCGATGCGCGCCTGGTCGTGCAGCGATGCGACGTTCGTCGCGAACGAGCCGATGTGCGCGCCGACATCGAACACCGACAGCGGCCGTCCCTGGAAACGCGCCAGCAAGTCGCGCAGCCGGTAACAGTCGTCGGCGTACTGCTCGTAGAGAGGCAGCCGTGCGCCGGGCACGTTCGGCGCGCTGATGCGCACGCCGCTGCGCGTCACGAACTCGAGCTCCGCGTCACCCCGCCCGACCTTCTCGCCCACCATCTGGCGCAGCAGCGTGGGCCAGTTCACGAACGTGCGGCGAGTCTGCGCCACCCGCCGCAACTCGTACTTGGCCAGCGCCAGGCCGGTCGTCTCGTTGCTCACCGCGTTCTCCTCAGCTGCGCACCGGCTGTCGCCGACGCCGTGCCGGTAGCCCATCCGCTCGGGCGAATCCCGGCTCGTCCGCAGGGTCGACCTCCGGTTCGTCAACCGTCTCGGCTTGGTGAGTGTGCATCATCGCCACGAGGATCGCAGCCGGAACGTAGTAGAAGCGGTCGGTCAGGTCCGCCTCGAAGTAGTTCAACGCCAGAACCGCGAGCAGCGAGCCGAGCAGCGCCATAGCCATGTCGTTGCGCTTCAGGAACCGCCAGGCGCTGATGATCGCGCCACCCATGTAGACCTGCATCGCGGCGAAGAGGATCAGTCCGCCGGACGCGAGTTCCTGCAGGTACACCTGCGACGCGTCGAATGACGCCTGCAAGCCGATCCCATGGATCGGTGAATGACGGAAATCGCGTACACCCTGCGCACCCACGAGCGCCCGTACGGTGTCGCTGCCCGATGTGTTCGCGTTGCCCGCAAGGCGGGTGGCCTTAAGGATCTCCCGGCCGAGTGAGGGGACGACCGCGATCATCGCGCCGACCAGGAACAGTCCGGCGAGCGCGATCGTCGGCGCGTGCACCCGCGTCTTGGGGTGCAGCACTACGCAGACCCCGATGATGAGTACCGCGCACACCGCCCCACCGCGGGAGCCGCTCGCGTAGTCGCCGCCGAGCAGGCCCACCATGCTCACGAGTCCGATGATCCGTTCCCGCCGGTTCCCGGAGGCGAGCAACCAGAACGCGAACGGGATGCCGAGCACCATGCCGGCGGCCAAGAAGTTCGGGTGGTTCGTGAAGCCCAGTTGCCGAGACCCGACATTCGGGACCTTCGTGATGAGATGGCCGATGTTGGCGCCGAAGTGGTCGAGCGTCGCGGCCCAGCCGGACAGCGCCGCGCCCATGGCGAAGGCGATGCCGAGTCGCCGTGCGGCGTGCTTGTCGATGCGGGCGGCACCGATGAACGCCATCGGCAGTGCGAACACCGCGATGATGAACTTGAACGCAACGCCCAGATTCGCCGAGCCCAGCGAACCCTTCGTGTCGACCGTCGGCTGGCCGCTCGCGCCCAGGACGACCCGGTTTGCCAGGTAGATCGGATCCGGCGGGAACCAGATCGTGAACAACGCCACCAGCAGGATGGCGATCGGCAACTGCTTCACCCACCACGGCGGCGTGCGGAATCCGTCACCTGGGTTGGCGACCACCATGAGCAGCACAGTGATCAGGATCAGCAGGTCGCCGGGCCGCACCGGGCCGAGGAACCACCCGTTCCAGGTCAGCGTGAACGCGCACGCATAGGCGGCTCCGAGCGCCACGCTCTTCAGGTTCGCCCGGAAGACGATGACCAACAGCGCGATCGCAGCTATTAAGCCGATGAGAACCAGGCCCATGGTGTGCGAGCGCAGCGCCAGGGCCTCAATGAGGCAGGTCGCGACCAGCACGGCCGGCACCGTGAGGTTTCCGCGCAGTCGTTCCCGCATCCTGCTCCCAGCTGAGGTGGCGCGTCCTTCGATATAACGACGTGCGGCCGGTCAGAGGATACGCAGCCAGCCTCATCAAATGCATGGCGTCACCAAATGCCTCCACGCCTCGTTTCCTTCATCAGGTGCCATCCGCAGCGGCGGTTAACATCTGCAACGCGACATCCGGGTCGTAGTGCGGCCGCCGGCCGCTTCTCCCAGCAAAGAGGGGTCTGACCGTGGCGTTACGCGCATACCTTCGCGTGCTGCGCGAGCGATGGCTGCTCGTCGTGACCTTCGTCCTGGTCGCCACCGGCATCGCACTGGTGATCACCGAGATCACGCCGAAGTCGTACGAGGCGACCGCCGAGGTGTTCGTCACCTCGAGCACCAGCGCCGACCCGTCCGTCCAGGCCCAGGCCGATGCTTACGTGAACACCCTCGTCCCGACGCTGGCCAAGGTCATCGACTCGCCCGACGTCCTCAAATATGTCGGCAACGACACGCACCTGCCGCTGTCGAGCGCCGACCTCAAGAGCAAGCTCAGCGCCTCCACGGCGACCGGCGTCTCGATCGTCGACATTCATGTGACCGACAGCTCGGCGCCGCGCGCGGCGAACATCGCGAACTCCGCGGCACGCGGCTTCATCGCCGCGGTCCAGAGCTACAACCCGTCGGTCAAGCTGGTGCTCACCGGCCCGGCCGACCAGCCGTCGAGCCCCACCAGCCCGAAGCCGGTGCTGAACATCGCGCTCGGCGCTCTGCTCGGCCTCCTGGTCGGCGCCGCGCTGGCCGTCGCGCGGGACATCCTGGACAACCGGATCAAGGACCCTGAGGCCCTGGGCAAGGTCGCCGACGCCCCGCTCATGGGCGTCATCGTTGATGATCCTTCGACCGAACGGCACGCGATCGCCACTCGGGCCGGCAACCGCAACGTCCGGGCTGAGAATTTCCGGCAGCTACGCGCCAACTTGCAGTTCGCGAACGTGGACGAGCACCCGCGGGTGATCGCGGTGACCAGTTCGATCCCCGAAGAAGGCAAGACGACGGTGGCGATCAACCTCGCGTCGACGCTCGCCGAGGCGGGCTTCAGCGTCTGCCTCGTCGATGCGGACCTGCGACGCCCGATGGTCGCCAAGGTGCTCGGCCTGGTGAGCCCGGTCGGTTTGACGAGCGTGCTGATCCAGCAGATCAATCTCAACGAAGCCCTGCAGCACGCCGGTTCGACGCTGTATGTGCTCGCCTCCGGACCGACGCCGCCCAACCCGAGCGAGGTGCTTGCGTCGTCGTACGTGCGCGACGTGATTCGCAAGCTGCTCGACAGCGTCGACTACGTGGTGCTCGACACCGCGCCGCTGCTGCCGGTGGCCGACGGCTCTGAGGTCGCGGCGTTGGCCGACGGCACCCTGCTCGTCGCGCGGCACGGGTTGACCACCGACACCAATGTCCAGCGCGCGGTGCAGTCGCTGCATCGCGTCGACGCCAAGCTGATCGGCGTCGTCCTCAACCGCACGCCGATTCGCCGGAACAACCGCGAATACGGATACGGCTACTACCGCACCCCCGACAACACTCACTCGTTGCAGAACGGGAAGGCCGAATCGCGCCGGCGCCCGAAGCGCGCAGCGGCAGCGAAGAGCGACGTGCAGCGGGAAGGGAAGCGAACGTGAGCTCAGTTGACGCGGTGGTCACCGGAGCCGGTGGCTTCATCGGTGGTCACTTGGTGGGCGCACTGCTGGCCGAGGGCAAGTCGGTACGCGGCGTCGACATCAAGCCGCTCGACGAGTGGTGCCAGGTGCACCCCGATGCGGAAAACGTCCAGGGTGACGTCTCGCTGCTCGAGACCGCACGCGAGGCCGTCGCCGGCGCGAGCGTCGTTTACAACCTGGCCGCGGACATGGGCGGCATGGGCTTCATCGAGAACAACAAGGCCGCGTGCATGCTCTCGGTGCTCACCAGCACGCACGTATTGCTTGCAGCGCGCGACGCAGGCGCGCGGCGCTACTTCTACTCATCCTCGGCCTGCGTCTATGCCGCGGAGCACCAGATCAGCCCGGACGTCGTCGCGCTGCGTGAAGAGGACGCGTATCCCGCGATGCCCGAGGACGGCTACGGTTGGGAGAAGCTCTTCAGCGAGCGGATGGCCCGGCACTTCCTCGAAGACTTCCAGGTGCAGACCCGGGTCGCCCGGTTCCACAACATCTACGGCGAGTTCGGCACGTACGACGGTGGCCGCGAGAAGGCGCCGGCCGCGATCTGCCGCAAGGTCGCTCGCGCAGTGATCACCGGTGACCACGCGATCGAGATCTGGGGCGACGGCAAGCAGACGCGGACGTTCACCTACATCGCCGACTGCGTCAAGGGCACTCGGATGATCACGGACGGCGAGTACTCCGAGCCGGTCAATCTGGGCAGCGATGAACTCGTGACGATCAACCAGATGGTCGGCATCGTCGAGCAGATCGCCGGCGTCACCCTCGAGCGCAACTACAACCTCAGCGCGCCGCAGGGCGTGCGGGGCCGCAGCAGCGACAACACCGAGATGCTGCGCCGCTATGGCTGGGCGCCGTCGACGTCTCTAGCGGACGGGCTCGAGCGCACCTACCGCTGGGTCTACGACGAGGTCAAGCGCAGCCTGGCGTGAGCCGGTAGCCGTCCACGCTGCACATCTACGTGCGCGGGGCGCCCGTTTCCAGCACCATTGCTGGCTAGGATGAGCGCCGGTCTTGCTGGTCCGCCGAACGTGACCAAGCGGAGGGGGAGTTGTGCGCCGACGGCTGCGTCGGAAATGGCGACGAACCTGGCTCGGCCGGCGGGTACGCCGCAGCCGTGATTACCTGCGGCTGCACCGCAAGGCGGTGCGGATCGGTTGGCTCGTCGCCGGTGGCCTGGTCGCGCTCGGGCTTGTCTGGGTCGCGATCACCGGCCTGTTGGCGCGGCAGCAAGCCGCCAGCCTCGACAACCGCATGCAACAGGTGCGGGTGCTGTTGTCCGAAGGCCGGCTTGCCGATGCCGAGAACATGGCGCGTGGCATGCCGGCCATCGCCGAACGGGCGCACGCGCTGACGAGCGGACCGGCGTGGTGGTTGGCGGCGCACGTCCCGCTGCTCGGCGACCCGGTGGAGGTCGTGCGCGGGACGACGTCCGCTGCCGACCAGGTCGGCGGCGTGCTGCCGGATCTGTTCAAGGTGGTGGCCGACCTCGACCCGTCCAAGCTGCGCACCTCCGGCGACACATTGCGGTTGGGTCCGCTCGTGCAGGCTGTCGCACCGCTGCAGCATGCGGCGCGGGTGATCGATCAGGGCGCGGTCTCAGTCGACGGTCTGCCCGAGAGCACCTGGCTCGGTGCTGTCGATCGTGGCCGGGCGCGCGTTGCTGCCGATCTCGAGATCATCCGCGGTTACGTCGATGCGGCTGCCCGAGTGGCCGACGTGCTGCCGACGATGCTCGGCAATGATCGTCCGCAGACGTACTTCGTCGGCCTGCAGAACGAGGCCGAGTTGCGCGGCACCGGCGGGCTGCCCGGTGCGTTCGCCATCGCGGTCGCCGACCATGGGACGCTGCACTTCACGCGCTTCGAGAGCGACGCAGCGTTGCTGCCACCCGGCCCGGAGCACCTGCTGCCCACCGGTTTGCAGTTCGGCGCCGGCTACGACTCGGCGTATGGGCCGTCGATGCCGACTTCCACGTTCGTCGACTCCAACGTCAGCCCGCACTTCCCCTACTCCGCACGCATTTGGCAGGCGATGTGGCAGAAGGTCAGCGGGCAGAAGGTCGACGGCGTGCTTGCGCTCGACCCGACCGTCCTGGCCTACTTCCTGAGCGTCACCGGGCCCGCGCGGTTGCCCAACGGCAGCGTGATCGACGCAACCACCGTCGTGCCACTGACCGAGCGCGACGAATACTCGATCTTCTCGGACAACATCAAGCGCAAGGAGTTCATCGTCGCGGTCTTGCGCGCCGCCTCGCGCAAGCTCGTCAGCGGCGCGGGGTCCGGTCTTGCCCTGCTACAGGCGGCCAGCCGCGCCGGTAACGAACAACGGCTGCTGGCCTGGTCCGACGATCCGCACATCGAGGACGTGCTCACGTCGAGCCACTTCGCCGGCGCCATCCCGCACGACGATCAACCGTTCTCCGCCCTGGTGCTCAACAAC
Source organism: Jatrophihabitans sp. (assembly GCA_035261645.1). Taxonomy (GTDB): domain Bacteria; phylum Actinomycetota; class Actinomycetes; order Mycobacteriales; family Jatrophihabitantaceae; genus Jatrophihabitans. Next base: position 6,153 of record DATFTS010000603.1, read on the forward strand.
GCCTCTGGCGGCAAGCTCGACTACTACCTCACCCGCTCGGTGACCTACGAGAGAACCGGCTGCGGCGCGATCCGCGACGTCCTGGTAACCATCAACCTCACCAACGCGGCACCGGCCGACGGCTTGCCGGCGTACGTGGTTTCGCGGCTCGACAAGGCGCCGCCCGACGCCAAACCCGGCGACTACCGTGCGCTCGTCGATCTCTACGCAACACCGGGCGCGCAACTGCAGAGCATCACGCTCAACGGGCAGCCGAGCACGGCTTCGGTCGAGCATGACGTCGGGCACCCGATCTTCCGGCTCGACCTGGAACTGCCGAGAGGCCGGACCACGACGATCGCCGTGCATCTGCGCGAACCGGCCGGCGTCGGCCTGCCGCAGATCTGGCGGCAGCCGGGCGTTACGCCGCTGCAGGTGCAGGTCTACAACCAGCCCTGCTGATCGCGACCTTACCGGCGACGCCCGGTCCTGGGCTTGGCGTGTGGCGACGGAGCGTGGGGACACGCCGGCAAATCGCCCGCTGCATCGCCACACGCTGCCGCCGGCGACGACACCTAGTTAGGCCTGGCTCGGCCCGACGAACGAGGCGGGCTGCTTCTGCGTCGACGAGACGGTGATCGTGGTGCCCGACGGAGTCAGTGACTGATAACGGGGGTCGACCGTGTCGATCACCAGCGTCAGGTGATCGGACGTCGGAAGCGACCAGCACATCGGTTGCATGTCGATGCTGAGGTCCTTGGGTCGGTCGGCGTGCAGCCCGGTCGCTGTGTAGGGCTGCATGTCGATCAGCGTGCCCAGGCCGGCCGGCGTCACGTCGTACAGGTAGAGGAACACGGTGGCGGTCGGTGCGGACGCCGCGAGACGGATGTGCACGGTCGGGGAGCCGCGCAGGCCGAGTCCGGACGGCAGCGTCGGGCCGTTCCACACGAAGGCGTTGGTCGTGCTGATCGTCTTCATGGTGACCGTCGGGGGCCGGTAGGCGTCGATCGGGACGAACTGCATCGGCCCGCTGGTGGCGGTGGTGTCGGTGCCGGCCTTGATCGTGGCCGACCACGTGGCCGGCGGGTTGGTCGTCACCTGGGGCGTCGCCCCGGGCGGGCCGAGCGGTGCGCGGTCGTGGTTCGTCGCGGCGGGCCATGAGGTGTAGCTGTGCAGCTCGCCGGTGCGGACGTCCTTCAGGCTGATCGGGTTCTGCTGGTCGATGCCGTTGTCTGCGCCGCGCAGGAAGTGGTCGAACCAGGAATGGACGTCGTCGACGGTTG
>DATFTS010000604.1:0-4510 GCA_035261645.1 Jatrophihabitans sp.
GCAGCCGGACGCGAGGCGACGCCGGCCGACGACGCGTGCCCGCTCGTCGAACCGTATCCGCACGACGACGACTGGGACGCCGATCCTGCGCGCACCTCGCACGAGGTGTTCGACGCGTTCGCGCCGGCCCTCGGCGCGGCGCTTGATCGCTGGCGCGCCGACGGCCGCCTGCTCTTCGGTTTCGCCGAGCACCAGATGACGTCGTACTTTCTCGGCACGTCCACCGGACTGCGGCGTCGCTTCGACCAGCCCGCCGGCCGGCTGGAGATCAACGGCAAGACGGCGGACTTCGCCGGCTCGGCGTGGTCGGGGCTGCACACCCGCGACTTCACCGACGTCGACGTCAGCGCAGTTGCCGACGCCCTCGAACAGCGGCTGGGCTGGGGCGCCAACCGAGTGGATCTGCCCGCCGGCCGGTACGAGACGATCCTTCCGCCAACCGCGGTGGCCGATCTGATGATCTACGCGTACTGGACGGCGTCGGCACGCGACGCCGATGAGGGCCGCAACGTCTATGCGAAGCCGTCCGGCGGCACACGCATCGGCGAGCGCCTCTCGCCGCTGCCGGTAACGCTGCGTTCCGATCCGACCGAGCCCGGCCTGCAGTGCGCACCGTTCGACATCGTCACCGCGTCCTACGGCAGCCTGCAGTCGGTGTTCGACAACGGCCTGCCAGCGCCGGCGACGAACTGGATCGACGAAGGCGTCCTCGCCGATCTGGTACGCACCCGCGCTTGGGCTGCGCGCACCAACGCCACGCCGCGTCCGTTCATCGACAACCTCATCCTCGACGGTGCGCCGGGCGGCGGCCGGTCGCTGGACGAGATGGTTGCCGACACCGAACGCGGACTGCTGCTCACCTGCCTCTGGTACATCCGCGAGGTGGATCCGCAGACACTGCTGCTCACCGGTCTGACTCGCGACGGTGTCTACCTGGTCGAAGACGGCAAGGTCCGAGGCGCAGTGAACAACTTCCGGTTCAATGAGTCGCCGATCGATCTGCTGGGCCGGATGACGGAGGTCGGGCGCACCGAGCGCACGCTCTCGCGGGAGTGGAGCGACGACTTCATGCGCAGTGCGATGCCTGCGGTCCGCGTCCCCGACTTCAACATGTCGACGGTCAGTCAGGCGAGCTGAACAGCGCGAGCGTCAAGCCTGCGTTAGTAACTTCCCTTGCGCTGCAAGGGGTAAACCGGCGTACAGGTGTGACAAGGCCCGCACCCCGTCGATTAGGCCTGTAAGCGTTCCCGGGAGTTACCGTACGAACAACCCAACTCACGGTCGCCCGGGCCTCCGCCCGGTGCGTCGGCCTTCTGTTTTGACCGACGAGGAGTCGTAGATGACGGCAAGCACAATCCCCGGACTTGATACCGCGCCCACCACGCACGCACAGCTGCTGGCGTGGGTCCGGGAGTGCGCTGACCTCACGCAGCCTGATCGCGTCGAATGGTGTGACGGCTCGCCGGACGAGTGGACCCGCATCACCGAACTGCTCGTCGCCAGCGGCACGTTTGTACGGCTCAACAACGAAAAGAAGCCGAACTCGTTCTGGTGCGCATCGGATCCCACTGACGTGGCTCGGGTAGAGGACCGGACCTTCATCTGCAGCCGCGACCCGCGCGATGCCGGGGCCACCAACAACTGGATGGACCCGGACGACATGAAGGCCATCCTCACCGAACGGTTCCGCGGTTCGATGCGCGGGCGGACGATGTACGTCCTGCCCTACTGCATGGGCCCGCTCGCTGCCGACGAGCCGATGCTCGGCGTCGAGCTCACCGACTCGCCCTACGTCGTCGCGTCCATGCACATCATGACCCGGATGGGCGCCAAGGCGCTGAAGCTGTTCACGAAGGACGGCGTCGACCATCCGTTCGTCCCGGGGCTGCACTCGGTCGGCGCCCCGCTCGAAGATGGCCAGCAGGACGTCCCGTGGCCGTGCAACGACACCAAGTACATCGTCCACTTCCCCGAGGAGCGGCTGATCTGGTCGTACGGCTCCGGCTACGGCGGCAACGCCTTGCTCGGCAAGAAGTGCTACTCGCTGCGCATCGCGTCGGTGAAGGCCCGTGACGAGGGCTGGATGGCCGAGCACATGCTGATCGCGAAGGTGACTTCGCCGGAGGGCAAGGAGTCCTTCATCGCCGCGGCGTTCCCGTCGTCATGCGGCAAGACGAACCTCGCGATGCTTGAGCCGACGCTGCCGGGCTGGAAGGTCGAGACCGTCGGCGACGACATCGCGTGGATCCGCATCGGGCAGGACGGCCGCTTCTATGCAGTGAACCCGGAGAAGGGCTTCTTCGGCGTCGCTCCGGGCACCGACTACCACACCAACCCGAACGCAATGCGCACCATTGCAAAGGGCAGCTCGATCTTCACGAACGTGGCGCTGACGGACGACGGCGACATCTGGTGGGAGGGCATGGGCGAGCCGCCGGCGCACCTCACGTCGTGGAAGAAGCGGGACTGGACGCCGGACTCCGAGGAGCTGTCCAGCCACCCCAACTCGCGTTACTGCACGCCGATCGAGCAGTGCGACACGCGCGCGCCGGAGTGGGACGACCCGAAGGGCGTGCCGCTCGACGCGATCTTCTTCGGCGGCCGCCGCCGCGACACCGTGCCGCTCGTGACGGAGGCTCGTGACTGGCAGCACGGCGTCTTCATGGGCGCGACGCTGTCCTCGGAGACCACCGCCGCGGCCACCGGACAGGTTGGCGTCGTGCGCCGCGACCCGATGGCGATGCTGCCGTTCATCGGGTACAACGCTGGCGACTACTTCGCGCACTGGATCGAGATGGGCAAGGGCGCCGACGCCGTCAAGCTGCCCAAGATCTTCTACGTCAACTGGTTCCGGCGTGACGACGACAACCACTTCCTCTGGCCCGGGTACGGCGAGAACATCCGGGTGATCAAGTGGGCGCTCGAGCGCATCGCCGGCACGGCCGCCGCCATCGACACTCCGATCGGTCGGGTACCGACGCCGGAGGCGCTGGACACCACCGGGCTGGAGATGAGCGAAGCCGAGCTGCGCGACGCGCTGGCCGTCGACGTCGACGAGTGGCGCAACGAGATCCCGATGATCGAGGAGTGGTTCGAGAAGATCGGGGCCGCCCTCCCGACGTCGATGAAGGACGAGCTCGACGCCCTCAGGCTCCGCCTCGACGAGGCGTGATCGGTTCCTCGCGCAACTCGTAGAGGGTGAGGGCGGCGACGCTGTGGGCGTCGGCGAGCTGGCCGGTGCGCACCATGGCGCGGATCTGCGACAGGGAGCGCCACTCGTGCACCATGTCCTGCTCGGTGGCCTCGCGGTGCGTCTCGCCGGGCGTCAGTCCGGTAGCTAGGAACACGTCGTAGCCCTGCGAGCAGAATCCGTATGCGGCGTGCAGCCGACCGAGGTGGACCAGCGACTCGGCGCCAAAGCCGGTCTCCTCGCGCAGCTCCGCGGCGGCGAGTTCCTCCGGTGTCCCGCTGCGATCCGCCGGCCATCCGCCCTGCGGGAACTCCCACTCGCGCCGGCCTACGGGATAGCGGAACTGTTGCACGAGCCAGAAGCCGTCGTTCTCGAACGGCAGCACGAGGACGAAGTCCTGCTTGTCGACCACCGAGTAGGTGCCGGTGACGCCGGACGGGAACTGCACCACGTCCTCACGCAACCGCAGCCACGGGTTGCGATAGACCTCGCGGGTCGACAGCTGCCTGATCTCGTCCACCAGGTCACTCTGCCGTATCGACGGCGGCGCCGATCACGAGATCCGCGCGGTGGCGGGTCGCCGCGACGAGCGTGGCGTTGGCTGCGTCGCTGCCGCGAGTGGCGCGTTCGAGCGCGTCCTCAGGTGTTCGGCCGAACTGCACGTGTCGCTGGACGAGCCGCTCCAGCCGCAGCGGCTCGGGTACCTCGACGAACCACACCTCGTCGAGCAGCTCACGCACCTGCGACCACGGTGCGGTGTCGAGCAGCAGGTAGTTGCCCTCGGTGATTACGAGTCGCGCATCGGACGGGACGGAGATGGCGCCGTCGATCGGTTCCTCCCGCGACCGGTCGAAATCCGGTGCGCGTGCAGCCTGACCGTTGCGAAGCGCGCGTAACAGCGCAACGTAACGCTGCGCGTCGAAGGTGCGGGGCGTGCCCCGCTCTGCCACCCAGCCGCGGGCCGACAGCTGCGCCGTGGTCAGGTGAAAACCATCCATGGGGACGAGGACGCTGCCCGGTATCTCGTTCGCGAGCCGGGCCGCGAACGACGACTTGCCCGAACCGGGTGCGCCGGTGATGCCGAGCAGCGCGCGTCGTCGATCGGCGGCGAGCACGGAGGCTCGCATGACGAGCTCTGCCCACCCGGGCCTCACCCGCTCACCGCCCGCCGACTCCTCAAGGCACTGATCACGTGCTCAGTACATCCGAACATGGTCCGGGCATGCGACGACGCCGCCGGGCGGGCGTGCTCCGGCGGCGTCGTCGCGCGTGCGACTACTCGCTCAACTGGTGATCGTGAGAGTCACGATCGCACCGCTG
>DATFTS010000605.1:0-3846 GCA_035261645.1 Jatrophihabitans sp.
GTGACGCCGACTCGGGAGAGGATCGCGACACCGTTCCAGCGCCCGGTCGAGTGCGTCGCAACCTCGTAGCCGAGCTCGGAGACTGCATCGACCGGGAACTCGGCCGTCTTCAGCTCCTGCAGGCAGAGCACGTCCGGCTCGACGACGCCCAGCCACTCCACCAGACGCGGCAGCCGGGCGAGCACCGAATTCACGTTCCAGGTCGCGATGCGCACACTTTCAGCTCTACCAGACCTCGAGGCGCACGAGCGCGCGGTGCGACAGCGGCCGGGCAACCTCGGCGAAGCCGGCGCCGAGGAACAGTGACAAGGCCCCGTGATACAGCTCGGCCGACGATGCCTTCTTGACGCCGACGTCCACCGGATAGGCCTCGATCAATCGAGCCCCGTGCTGGCGGGCCAAATCGACTGCGCCGGACAGCAGCGCCCGCGACACGCCCTGCCGCCGGTGCCCGACCCGCACCACGAAGCAGGTCACGGCCCAGAGGCCGTGCTCGTCCGACACCGCAGTCGCCACGTCCGAGTACGCCAACCGCGCGTATGACGAACGGGGTGCGACAGCGCACCAACCCACCGGCACGCCGTCCGCATACGCCACCACACCAGGCGGGACGGAGTCGTCCAGTTGCGCGGCGAGCGCGCTGCGGTTCGACTCGGTGGTTGCCTGCTGCCACGCCTTGCCACGCAGGTGGAAGTACTGGCACCAGCACCGCGCCGGATCACCGCGCGTCCCCATGACAGTGGAGACGTCGTCCCATCGATCGGCGGTGGCGTCGCGGACGTCCAGCACAGCCCCGATATTCCCACGGTCCGATGACGACCAAAGGGGAAAGAGAAAGGAGATCCGCCCAGAAAACGGAGTAAAGTTAGTTCGTCTAACATTCTTTGGGAAAGAGGACCATGCCGCCCTGGAACGCCTTGACCGTCGACCAGGATCACCCGCGGTATCGCTGGGTCGCGCTGTCCAACACCACGCTTGGCGTGCTGATGGCGACAATCAACAGCTCCATCGTGATCATCTCGCTACCGGCGATCTTCCGTGGCATCCATCTGCAGCCGCTCGAGCCCGGCAACGTCAGCTACCTGCTGTGGACCCTGATGGGCTTTCTGGTGGTCACCGCAGTCCTGGTGGTGTCGCTCGGCCGGCTCGGTGACATGTACGGACGGGTGCGGATCTACAACGCGGGCTTCGTCGTCTTCACGCTCGGTTCGATCGCGCTTGCCCTCGATCCGCTCACTGCGGGCGGCGGCGCAATGTGGATCATCCTGTGGCGGCTCGTCCAAGGCGTCGGCGCGGCGATGCTGTTCGCCAACTCGACGGCGATCCTCACCGACGCGTTCCCGCCCGACCGTCGCGGCTTCGCGCTCGGCATCAACCAGGTAGCCGCCATCGCCGGTGGCTTCATCGGGCTGATCGCGGGCGGTCTGCTGTCCGAGGTCGACTGGCGGCTGGTCTTCTTCGTCTCCGTACCGATCGGCGTCCTCGGCACCATCTGGTCCTACCTCAGCCTGCACGAACTCGGCGAACGCCACGGCGCCCGCATCGACTGGTGGGGCAACGCGCTGTTCGCCATCGGCCTCTCCGGCCTGCTCGCGGCCATCACGTACGGCATCCAGCCATACGGCGGGCACACGATGGGGTGGACGAACCCGTGGGTGATCCTCGGCCTGGTCGGCGGCGTTGCCTTGCTCGCACTGTTCTGCTTCGTCGAGAACAAGGTCGCGGAGCCGATGTTCGCCATGAGCCTGTTCCGCATCCGCGCCTTCTGGGCCGGCAACCTGGCCGGCCTGCTCGCCTCCGTTGCCCGCGGTGGCCTGCAGTTCATGCTCATCATCTGGTTGCAGGGCATCTGGCTGCCACTGCACGGCTACGACTTCGCCAACACGCCGCTGTGGGCCGGCATCTACCTGCTGCCGCTCACCGGAGCGTTCCTAATTGCCGGGCCGCTCTCCGGTGCGCTGTCGGACAAGTTCGGTGCCCGCACCTTCGCCACCGGCGGGCTGCTGCTCGTCGCCGCCAGCTTCCTCGGCCTGATGCTGCTGCCCGTCAACTTCAACTACTTGGCGTTCGCCGCATTGCTGGTGCTCAACGGCATCGGCTCCGGGCTGTTCTCGGCCCCGAACACCACCGCGATCATGAACGCGGTGCCGGCCCGGGAGCGCGGCGCGGCCTCTGGCATGCGGGCCACGTTCTTCAACTCCGGCACGTCCCTCTCGATCGGCGTGTTCTTCTCACTGATGATCGCCGGACTCGCCGCTACCCTGCCGAACGTGTTGCGGCACGGGCTGGTCGTGCACCATGTGCCGGCATCGGTCGCCGATCAGATCGCGCACCAGCCGCCCGTCGGGAGTCTGTTCGCTGCCTTCCTCGGCGAGAACCCGATCAAGACGCTGCTTGGCCCCACGCTCAACAAGGTGCCGCCGGCGGATCGGGCGACGCTCAGCGGCCATTCGTTCTTCCCGAACCTGATCTCCTCGCCGTTCCACACCGGGCTGGTCATTGTGTTCTCGCTGGCGATCGCGATGTCGGTGATCGGTGCGCTGGCGTCGCTGCTGCGCGGCGGGCGCTACATCCACACCGACGTGCCGGTCGAGACGCCGGAGGGCGCTCCGGTCGCGGCCTGAGGAGGGGCGTGTTACTACGTGACGGTCAGTCGCCCGGCGGCGGGGGCGGTGCTGTCGGTACGCGCGGCGATGGGCGTGAGCAGGCGACGCCGGCAGGTACTGCGGACGAGTTCTGCGGCTGAGCCGGCACCAAGCAAGAGCACGAATGCAACGATCAGGTCGGCCATACAAGGCAAATACCCGTCGCGCTGCTCGTGCAAACGAAGGCATTGAATCGCGTACCCTCGGACGTCGTGGACCTGCCTGCTGAGCTGAAAGAGCTGTCCGCGACCCTCGCCAGCATCGAGTCGGTCGTGGACCTCTCTGCGCTGCGCCGCGAGGTCGCCGATCTCGAGAAGCAGGCGTCCGCTCCCGACCTTTGGGACGACGTCGAGCACGCGCAGAAGGTGACGTCGCGGCTGTCGTACGTCCAGGGTGAGATTCGGCGCGCCGAGGAGCTGCGCCGTCGCCTCGACGACGCGCAGACGCTGTGGGACCTCGCCGAGGAGGCCGACGACGCCGACTCCCGCGCCGAGGTCGAGGGCGAACTCGGTGGTCTGCGCAAGGCGATCGACGAGCTTGAAGTACGCACGCTGCTCTCCGGTGAGTACGACTCCCGTGAGGCGCTCATGACGATCCGCGCCGAGGCCGGTGGCGTCGACGCGGCCGATTTCGCCGACATGCTGATGCGGATGTACCTGCGCTGGGCAGAGCGGCACGGCTACCCGGTGGACGTCCTCGACACGTCCTACGCGGAAGAGGCGGGCATCAAGTCCGCGACGTTCCAGGTGAAGGCGCCGTACGCCTACGGCACTCTCTCGGTGGAGCAAGGCACCCACCGGCTCGTCCGGATCAGCCCGTTCGACAACCAGGGACGACGGCAGACGTCGTTCGTCGGCGTCGAAGTGCTGCCGGTGGTGGAGCAGTCCGACCACGTCGAGATCCCCGATGACGAGCTCCGCGTGGACGTGTACCGGTCCAGCGGGCCGGGCGGTCAGGGCGTGAACACCACCGACTCGGCGGTGCGTATCACGCACCTGCCGACCGGCATTGTCGTGAGCTGTCAGAACGAGCGCTCGCAGATCCAGAACCGCGCATCGGCCATGGCGGTGCTGCAGGCGAAGCTGCTCGAGCGGCGCCGCCAGGAGGAACAGGCCGCGATGGACGCGCTGAAGGAGTCGGGGAACTCCTGGGGCAACCAGATGCGCAGCTACGTGCTGCACCCGTACCAGATGGTGAAGGA
>DATFTS010000606.1:0-3420 GCA_035261645.1 Jatrophihabitans sp.
GGCCTCACCTGCGTGCTCGGCCGGCGCAACCTCGTGAAGATCGTCATGGGGCTGTCGCTGATGGAGAACTCGACCTACCTTTTGCTCATCTCGCTTGCCTACCGGAACAACGGGACGGCTCCGGTGCTCGCCGGCCGACCACCGAACACGACCGAGCAGCAGATCGTGCATGGAACGGTGTCGGATCCGGTGTTGCAGAACTTCTGCATCACCGCGGTGGTTATCGGCGTCGCGGTCACCTCAGTGTTCCTGGCAGTCGTCGTGCGGCTCGTCCAGCATTACCGCACGGTCGATAGCGCGAAGATCCGGGAACTTCAGGGATGACGCTGGCCGAACTGCTGCCGCTGCCGGTGGTACTGCCGATCACCGCAGCGATTGCCGCGCCGATCGTCGCCCGCATACACCGGCGGCTGCCGCTCGTCGTCGGCCTGCTGATGATGCCCGCCACGTTCGCCGTCCTTCTCGCCGAGGCGACGCAGGTGTATCGCGGCGACGGGCACGTGCTGACGCACTTCTTCAGCAACGAGAAGCCCGTACACGGGCAGGCGCTCGGAATCGCCTTCGCGGCGGATCCGTTCGGGCTCACCTTCGCATTGCTTACAGCCGGGATCGGCACGCTGCTGCTCCTGTCTGCGCTGTCCGAACTCGGCGAACTGGGGCCGAAGGAACTTGGCGGCTTGTCCTGCCTCATGCTGTTGCTGCTTGCGGCGCTGATCGGCGCGGCGCTCACCGCCGACAGCGTCAACCTGTTCGTCTGGTTCGAGGTCGCCGCCCTGTCGAGCTACGGACTTACCGGCTTCTTCCTCGAACGCCCGATCGCGCTGGAGGCGGCGTTCAAGAACTCGGTGCTGACCAGCACCGCCGGCTTCCTCGTCTTCACGGGCGCGTCGATGCTGTACGCGACGAGCGGCGCGCTGAACCTCGGCCAGTTGCACCTTGCGATCGGCGGGCGTCCCGGTCGAGCCGAGTTGATCGCGATCGGGCTGCTCGTCGCCGGCTTCGCCACCAAGGCCGGTCTCGTGCCGTTCCATGCGTGGCTGCCCGATGCGCACGTTCCCGTGCCGGGCGCGGTCTCGGCCTTGTTCTCCGGACTGATGGTCGACCTCGGCATCGTCGCGCTCGTGCGGTTGGGCCTACAGGTGTTTCCGAACGTGCACCCCTTGCTCGGCCTGCTCACCGGCTTCGGCATCGCGTCGGCGCTCGTCGGGGCGCTGCTGACCCTCGTCCAGGACGACCTCAAGCGGCTGCTTGCGTGGGACACGGTCTCCCAGATGGGGGTTTTGATCGCCGGCTTCGCCAGCCGGGTGACCGACGGCGTCACGGGCGCGGTCTATCACCTCGTCAACCACGGGCTGTTCAAAGCGCTGCTCTTCCTCTGCGCCGGCGGCGTCGTGCACGCCACCGGCGTCACCCGCATCTCTGAGATGGGTGGGCTGGCGCGGCGCATGCCGATCGTCACCGCGGGTTTCACGGTGGGCTGCGTAGCGATCGCCGGAGTACCGCCCTTCAACGGCTATGCGTCGCTCGGATTGATCCACAAGGGGATGGAGCACGAGCCCGTCGTGCTCGCGCTTGCGCTCGTCGCACAGGTGGTCACCGTTGCGGCCCTTGGTCGCGCCGCCTACCTGGCGTTCTTCCGCCGCCGGGAGCGGCCGTACGAGCACATCGAGCCGATGCGTGCCGGCATGCGCACCAGCCTCGGCGTTCTCGGCGCAGGGTGCCTTGCGTTCGGCGTGTTCGCCTCGTCCTTCATTTCGCAAGTGGGCCAGCCGGCAGCGGCCAGCCTGCTCCACCCGGGCGCGTACGCCCACGCAGCGCTCACCCCGGGCAGCACGGCGTTGCCGCACCTGCCGATCCACTACCAGTACTTCGAGGGCTCCACCCTGCTGATCACCGCTGGTGAACTGGCCGCCGGCCTTCTGCTCCTCGTCCTGGCGTTACGCACTGAGGTCGTGGCCCGAGCGCTGCGCTGGCTGCGCAAGCTGCACACCGGCTCGGTGAATGACTACGCCGCGTTCCTCGCCGTCGGGCTCGTCATCTCGACGTACGTGCTACTCGCTTGAGTCTTCGACGGGGTCTTCGGCGGGCGGTACCTCGAACGGGTCGTATTCGTCGAGGCCGACCTCAACCCGTTCGTGCTCCACCCGTCGCTCGAGTTCCTCGTCATCTATGTGCCGCGGCATCTTGCCGTGCTCACGCCGGTCGCGGTGTGCCTCTTCGTGAACCGGGAGCACCTCGGGGAACGGCTCCTCTGGATTCTCACTCACGCACTTCAAGCTACCCGCGCTGGGCGCCGCGGGTATCCGGCCTCAGCTTTATCGTCGACCGGCTCAGTGGCGCGAAATCAGCTTGGTGGCGCGATAAATCGCGCCACCAAGTCGCTTTCGCGCCACTCATCGTGCAGTGGAGGCACGATGTGGGGTTACCGCAATCAGCGCTGCGGGTAGCGCTCAGGTCATGAAGATCGGGTACTTCCTGTCCTGCGAGGAGTACGGCCCCGCGGAGTTGGTCGAGCAGGCCCGGCTCGCCGAGCAGGCCGGCTTCGAGTCGCTGTGGATCTCCGACCACTACCACCCGTGGAACGACGAGCAAGGCGAGAGCCCGTTCGTCTGGTCCGTTATCGGCGCGGTCAGCCAGGTGTGTTCCTTGCCGATCACGACGGCCGTCACGTGCCCGACCATCCGCATCCATCCGGCCATCGTGGCGCAGGCCGCGGCGACCAGTGCGGTGATGACCGGCGGCAAGTTCGTCCTCGGCGTCGGGTCCGGTGAGGCGCTGAACGAGCACATCACCGGCGCTCGGTGGCCCGACGCAACCGTGCGACTCGACATGCTCGAAGACGCGGTTGACGTCCTGCGCGCGCTCTGGAGAGGCTCGTTCGTCGACCACCACAGCGAGTACTACACGGTCGAGGACGCGCGGATCTACACGCTGCCGGATGAGCCGATACCGGTCTACGTCAGCGGTTTCGGCCCGAAGTCCATCGACGTGGCCGGCCGCATCGGCGACGGCTACATCACCACCCAGCCGGACAAGGAGATGATCCGCGGATTCCGCGACTCCGGCGGCGAAGGCAAGCCGATCCAGGCCGGCTACAAGGTCTGCTGGGGCACCGACGACGAGGTCTGCGTCGACACGGCACACCGGCTCTGGGCGAACAGCGGCGTGCCGGGGGAGTTGTCGCAGGTGCTGCCCAGCCCGCGGCATTACGAGCAGGTGTCCACGCTCGTGACTCGTGACATGACCCGCAACTCGATCGCCTACGGCGCCGATGTCGATCGGCACGTCGAAGCGTTCCGGCCATACGCCGATGCGGGCATCGATGTCGTCCACATCGCGCAGATGGGCGGCCGCGAGCCGGCGACCAGCTATCGCGGATTCTTCGACTTCTACGGCGAGCAGGTGCTGCCCCGACTGCGC
>DATFTS010000607.1:0-3478 GCA_035261645.1 Jatrophihabitans sp.
GACCGCGCGGGCGCAACACCGGCCGAAGCCCCGAAGATCGAGCAGCGATCATGGCGCGCTGGCGCGACGACGTAGCGGAGCTCGCGGCGCAGCAGAACGTTGTCGCCAAGCACTCAGGTCTCGGCATGCCACTGCTCGGACACGCACCGCATGCGCCGGTCTCCCTGGCAAGCCGCGCCGAACTCGCCGAGCTGGCCGCGCCGCTGATCACGCACACGCAGGACGTCTTCGGCGCGGCGCGGACGATGTGGGCGTCGAACTTCCCGATCGACAAGCCGGGGCAGGACCTGCCGGTCAGCGTTGAGATGCTCCGTGACGTCCTCGGCTCCGGCATGGACGAAGACGCGCTGTTCCGGCGCAACGCCGAACGCGTCTACCGACTCGGCGATCGGAATTAGCTGCGGCTGCTCACGCCTCGGCCAGCAGCTCGCTGGTAAGTGCCACGACCCGCTGCCAGATCTCGTCGCGAACTGCGCGGACGACCTCGAGCGGCTGTCCGGCCGGATCGGTGAGGTCCCAGTCCTCGTAGCGCTTGCCGGGGAAGATCGGGCAGGTGTCGCCGCAGCCCATGGTGATGACGACGTCAGCCTGCTCGACCGCGTCGACGGTGAGCAGTTTCGGCGCTCGGCCGGCGATGTCGATGCCGACCTCCTGCATGGCCTGCACCGCTACCGGGTTGAGCTGGTCAGCCGGCTCGGAGCCGGCAGAACGAACGTCAATGCGATCGCCGGCCAGCGCGCTGAGCCAGCCGGCTGCCATCTGCGACCGTCCGGCGTTGTGCACGCAAACGAACAGGACGACCGGGGTGCGCGCTGTCATGACTTGACCTCTTCCGTTGTCTGGGCGACGGCCGGGATGGGGATCGCTGGTGCGTGCGGATACAGGCCGCGGATGAGCGCGTAGCCGAGCACGCCGCCGACCAGTTGCGCGACGATGAAGCCCGCGACCGACGCAGGAGCGATGCCGGCAAATGTGTTCGACAGCATGCGCGCCACTGTCACCGCAGGGTTCGCGAACGACGTCGAACTCGTGAACCAGTACGCGGCGAGAATGTATCCGCCCACCGCAAAGGCCACCCGCTGCGAACGTCCGGCGCGCGCCGTGCCGAAGATGACGATGAGCAGCCCCAACGTCGCGATCACCTCGCCGAGCCACAATCCGTGCCCGGAGCGGTGATGCGTAGAAATGGTGACCGCGCGCAGATCGAACATGACGTTCGCAATCACCGCACCGCAAACCCCACCCGCTAACTGCGCCGCGATCAGCGCGGCAGCCTCACGGGTGGTCAGGCCACCGAGGGCCCGCTCGACAGCTGTCACGATCGGGTTGAACGCGGCGGACACCGGCTGCAGCGCCAGGATAAACGCCACCAACGCTGCACCGGTGACGATCGAGTTCTCGAGCAACTCCAGCCCCGCGTCATGCGCCGAGAGCCGGGTCGCAGCGATACCCGAGCCGATCACGGCGGCCACAAGGAACGCCGTGCCGACAAACTCGGCGAGTGCCCGCCGCGCCACAGTGCTCACGGCGCTCGGGGCGCTCATGGCGTCGTGCTGCCGATGAGGCCGGCCAGACCGGCCAGCGCGTCGCTGCGGGCGCGGTAGTACACCCAGACGCCGCGCTTCTCTCGATCGAGCAGGCCCGCCTCGTGCAGCACCTTCAGGTGGTGGCTGATCGTCGGCTGCGACAGCGCAAAGGCGTCGTTCAGATCGCAGACGCACGCCTCGCCGCCCTCGTGCGAGGCGACGAGCGAAAGCAGGCGCAGCCGTACAGGATCGGCAAGTGCCTTGAGCAGCGGAGCGATCCGCTCGGCGCTGTCCTGGCTCAGTGGCTCGCTGGACAACGGCGAGCAGCACGCCACCGTCTGCACCGGCGTCAGGGTCAGGGCAACAGACTTCGACACACATCGATATTGACAGATGTCAATATGCACGGCAAGCTGGCGGTGTCAGACATAGACAACTGTCGAAGTCTCAAGGAGGAGCCATGAGTCGCATACAGCTCGCGCTGAACGTCGACGACCTGCAGGAGTCGATCGCCTTCTACAGCAAGCTGTTCGGCACCGAACCGGCGAAGGTGCGCGACGGCTACGCGAACTTTGCGGTGGCGCAGCCGCCGCTCAAACTGGTGCTTCTGGAGAACCCGGGCCACGGCGGGTCCGTCAACCACCTGGGCGTAGAGGTCGAGGACACCGCTACCGTCGATACGGAACAGTCGCGGCTGCGCGCGGCCGGTCTGGCGTCCGCCGACGAGCGCGGCACGTCATGCTGCTATGCAGAGCAGGACAAGTTCTGGGTGCAGGAAGCACCGAACGGTGAGCGGTGGGAGATCTACACCGTTCTTGCCGACTCCCCCGTCTTCGGCTGCGATGACGGCGCCTGCTGCTCGTCCGCCACGGCATAGGCACGACAAGACCGAGCCGCCGTCCAGCGCGGCATCAGAGCTGCGAGTGCGACCAGTCGACTTTGCGGGGTGCGACGGCAGGCGTGCCAATGTCGAGCTGAACGTCCTCGCGACTTCGCAGCACGATGGCGGCGGGGTTACCGGTGTACTTCCGCCCGTCGACAAAGGTCGTCACGGCGCCGCGTACCGGGCCGACCCGTGTCGAGTCCAGCGGTTGCCGCCAGATGGCGAAGAACTGTCCGAGCGTGTACGTGGCCTGTGAGGGCGCCTCAACGTGGATGACCCCGTCCTGGGCGTGAGTGTGCAGCCAGTAGTAGCAGCGCGACGCTTGGACGAACACGCCGTTCGCGGTCTGCTGCGGCACCGGCTCGACGACGCCGACACCAGGGGGCACCGCGCGCAGCGCGCCGTTGACGAACACGGCCACGTGGGTGTGGATGTGGTAGGCCACCTGCTCCCCCGCATTGCACTGGATGCCGCCGACCGGCTGACCTTTCGCGGCCGTGCTGACGGGCGCGAGCAACGGGCCTTCCTCCAGCACGATGCCCTCCGGGCCCGGTGGCCCGGTGAGCGTTGCCGTCGCCACGTCGCTCGAGGACGCGCCCTTCCCGTGGTGTGAGGTTACGGCGGCGATCGCGATCACAGCGGCGACCACCGCAACGACCGCGATCGCGCCCGCCCAGCGTGCGATCCGGCGCCTGCGCAGACGTGCAGCTTCGGCCTCCCGGAACGCAGCCGCCTTGCGGCGCGCGGCGGCGGTACCACGCTCGGTCGGCCGGCCCGGCCCTCTCGGCTTCCTGGTTGGCATCAGGTCCGTTCCTTACAAGCCCTCGCAGGCGGAGAGGTTGCCCCTGCTCGGTTGAGGGCGGCGGTAAGGCTTGCGGGGTTGCTTTTCTGCGCAACTTCCGCGATCGCCCGGCCGGCTCCCGCACCTGCCACTGGTCAGCCTTCCCGCTCAACCACCGCCGCCTGCCGGTCCGGCCGCGCGGATCGCTGGTGGCCGATGAGCCCGACACATGGTTGGAGATTGAGCAATTCAGCTGTGCGGCAGCACACGCCTAGGTCAGATTGGTGG
>DATFTS010000608.1:0-3441 GCA_035261645.1 Jatrophihabitans sp.
CGGCTGGTCACCGAGCGGCGAGGGCGCGGTCCCGTCGAAGTCTCCGCCCACCGTGGCTGCGTCAGAGGGCCAGCTGATCGGCAGCTTGCCGCTCGGATTGATCTTGCCGAAGATCGCGTCCGCCACTGCCGCGCCTGCCTCCGTGCTGCCCTGATAGGCCATCAGCACGCTGCTGGCCTGCTCGGCCGGACCGAGCCCGACCGGCCGACCGGCGATCACCACGACGATGACCGGCTTGCCGGTATTTTCAAGCGCACTTATCAGGGCTTGCTGGTCGGGCGGGAGCGCCGGTGCCGGGTTGTCTCCCAGCCCTTCTGCGTACGCCTTCTCCCCCACCGCGACGACGACCGCATCGGCGGACGCTGCAGCGGCGACGGCACTCGCCTGGTCGGGCGCGAACACCGTGTTCGAGTCCGCCGCCTGAATGCCCTTGAGCACGGTGGTGCCCGGCGGGATCTGATCCGGCGGTCCTACGCAGCACACGTGTCCTGAGCCGAAGACGCCCTGCCAGCTGACGCTCCAACCGCCGAGCTGATTCGTCATCGAGTCCGCGCTCGGACCCGTGACGACGACCTTGGCCGAGGAGGAGAGCGGCAACGTGCCGTTCTGGTTGCGCAGGAGCGTCATCGACGCTTGCGCGGCCTGCAGCGTGCTGTCCCGTCCGGACTCGACGACCGCAGAGGCCGCGGAGGCGTTGACGAACGGGTGATCGAACAAGCCGAGCTTGAACTTCAGCGTCAGGATCCGGCTGACTGCCTGATCGATGCGCTTCTCGGGGATTGCCCCACTGCCGACGTCGTGCAGGATCGCCGCTTGCCACTGGTCGGGGTTGGTGACCTCCATGCTCATGTCCACGCCGGCGTTCACCGCGAGGGCAATCGCGCCGGCCAGATCGGGTGCGACGTGATAGGCCGTTTGCAGCGCAATAACATCCTGGTAGTCGCTGATCACCACGCCGTGGAAGTCGAGCTGGTCGCGCAGGATGTCGGTGAGCAGGTAGTGCGACGCAGTTGCCGGGACGCCGTTGATCGAACCGGAGTTGACCATCACCGTGTCGGCGCCGGCGCGTACCGCGGCGGCGTACGACGGCAGGATCACGCTCTGCAAATAGTTCAGCGGCAGCAGCGCCTCGTTACGGTCGTGCCCGTTGATCGATTGCGAGTAGCCGGCAAAGTGCTTCACGGTCGCGGCGACGTTGAGAGACGTCGAGCCCGCGTGCTGTTGCATCCCGCGCACGAACGACGCGCCCATCGCACTGTCGAGCGCCGGCTGTTCGGCCCATGTCTCGTACGTGCGACCCCACCGGTTGTCACGCGCGAGATCCTGCACGGGAGCGAAGTCCCACACCCAGCCGGTTGCCCGCAGCGCAGCTGCGGTGTGAGCGGCGCCGGCCGCCGCAAGCGCTGGGTCCCACGTCGCGCCCATGCCGATCGAGTGCGGATACAGCGGCGCTTGCCATGGGTGACCGAAGCCGTGCACCGCGTCCACGCCGAACAGCAGCGGGATGTGCAGGCGAGAGTGGTCGATCGCGTACTTCTGGATCGTGTTGTACTCGTTCGCCCAATCGAAGCCGGTGTTGCCCGGCCCGCCACTGTGCGTGGTGTCGATCGGGTTGTTCGTGCCGCCGGCGAGCAACGAGCCGGCCTTGTTGTCAATCAAGACCTTCTGCATGCATGCCGGGTTGGGGTCGTTGAACCCATTGTCGCCGCAGGTGGCCGAGTTGGGGTCGGTGACCGTCGTGACCAACTGCTGGTCCATCTGGCCGACCTTCTCCGGCAAGGTCATCCGCTTCAGTAGATCGGCGACCCGCTTCGACATCGGCGCATGCGAGTTGAGGTAGGTCGCAACCGAGGGAGCCGCGTCGCCTTGCGCCGCGAAGGCGGAGAAGGCGCCGGCCGCGAGCACCGCGACACCGGCGGCGAACACCACCTTGCGCCTGCCACGTAGCCGACCCTGTCGTAGTCGCACGGACATGACTGGACCTCCTTGATCAATGGGTCCGCCCCCCGGGAAAGGCGATGTGGGTCGGAGCGTAGTGAGCTGCGTGAATTGTGGTCAATGGCCCGAATTTGTTCGGTTCGCCCGGACAATTTGTTCGCTGATGTGGTCGGCACGTCACGGGCCTCGCGCGCCGCGCCGGGCGGGGCACGGCGTGGCGTGCCCGGCGGGCTCCGGGGGCTCGCGTCAGCTCGCTCAGCTGACCTCGTCGCGTATGATCTTGATTCGCGGGGGGATCAGCCGATTGCTAGTGAGCAATCCGCGCGTCCGTGATCCCGATCGATTCTGGTGCCCGATGACCCGAGGTTTCCGACGGCTGTATGCCGCCCTTATCTGTGTGCTGGCCTGCGTCGGCCTGACCGTGATCGCCGACCGCGGTGATGCCGGCACAACGGCTGAGACGTTCGCCGCCGGCAAGCCGTGGCATGGCGTGTTCAGTGATCCTTCGGTGCTGAAGGTCGGCAACACGTATTGGGCGTACGCCACCGTCTGCTGCGGCGCCAATCTGCCGGTGACGCACTCCACCGACCTGAGCACGTGGTACGCGCGCTCGGCGTACCCGCCGGATTCGAACCCGGGCTGGTGGAGCGGCTATAACGACGCACTTCCGCACCCGGCCAAGTGGGCCGTCTACAACATCCAGCGCAACGGGCGCTGGTTCACTGCACCGTGGGCGCCGTCGGTCGGATACGTCTCCGGTCACTACGTTCTCGCCTACTCGGTGCCGGTGAACACCAGCGGACGTCGGTGCATCTCGATCGCGGTGTCCGGAAGCCCGCAGGGCCAGTTCTTCGACAACTCGAGTCGACCGTTCGTTTGCTCCTCCGATCCGCAGGGGTCGAACGACCCGCAGGTCTATACCGACGCCAGCGGCGCCTACTTGATCTGGAAGAACAACGGCGTGCCCGGCAGCGCGCCCACGAAGATCTGGGTGCGCAAGCTGAACGCGGCCGGGACGGGTTGGGCCGCCAACTCGACTGCGCATTTCCTGCTGCAAACGGCGCAGCCTTGGGAAGGCAACGTGATCGAGAACCCGGCGATGATCAAGTACGGCAGCCGGTATTACCTCTTCTACTCGGGCAACCGCTACACCACTTCGGCCTACGCCACCGGCTACGCGATCTGCGCAGGGGTGTACGGGCCCTGCCACCGCGTGCAGGGTGCGCCGCTGCTCGCCAGTGGTGGCGGGGTCGCCGGCCCCGGCGGCGCGACACCATTCGTCGGGCCGAGCGGCGCGCTGCGCCTCGCGTACGCGGCATGGGACGCCGGCCGGATCGGTGGCTCCTACCCGCGGCGGATGCACATCGCTCGCCTCACCGTGGACGGCCGCGGCCAGCTGAGCGTGGCGACCCGCGGCTGAGCGCACCGGCAGCTGAGCTCTTCCTTTCTAGCGGACGCTCGCCGCGCCGCGCAGCGTACCCCGCGGAGGAAAAGTAGACGGGG
>DATFTS010000609.1:0-7205 GCA_035261645.1 Jatrophihabitans sp.
TGACCGACCGGGACATCGACAGCCTGGAACGGCACTCGCACCGGACGCTGCTGACGGCACTGGCACTGGCGACCGAGCCGCCGGCCGAGACGGCGGCTCGGGCGCGTGCGTTGGGAGTGCCGCTGGACGGCCGCTGGCTGACCGGCGTGGTGGCGCGGCCGGCTCCCGAACAGGCCGGCCCTGGTGACCTGCCCGCGCTGCTGCGCGATCTTGCGAGCCAAGCGGTCGCTGCGCTGCAGGCGCTGCGGATCCCGGCACTGATCGGTCCACTGGACGACCACCGCGTTGCGGTGCTGCTGGCCCAGGAGCCGCTGGCGCAGCCCGACTCGGTGCTCGCCGCGTTGAGCGAGCGGCTACACGCCGTATTCGAGCGGCGCTCGGCGGGCGGTGCGCTGGTGATCGGTGCCGGCGGCACCGTCACCGGAGTCGAGCGTGCGCACAGCACGCTGCGCGAGGCGATGCAGGTCGCGGATGCCGCCGTGGGCATGCCGGCCCACCGGGCCTACTTCCGCCCGCCCGACTTGCGGCTGCGCGGGCTCGTGCACTCGCTGCGCGACGACCCCGCCGTTGCCGACTACGTCGACCGCGAACTCGCCCCCTTGCTCGCGTACGACGCCGCACACCGCACCCGGCTCTACGAGTTCCTCGCCGCATACTGCCGCGTGGGCGGCAACAAGACAGCTGCCGCCGCGCAGCTGTTCATCTCTCGCGCGGCGCTCTACGACCGCATCGCGAAGGTCGAGCAGGTGCTCGGCGTCGACCTCGGCGACCCGGAGGTGGTTGTTGGCCTGCACGTCGCGGTGCTCGCCCGCGAGACGTTGCGCCGGCCCGACCTCGCCGTTCGAAGGGGCTAGATGGCGCGCTGCTTCGGCGTCGAGCGCTCGACCAGCGCCGGGTCGCGGATCACCGCGTCGCCGAGCGCCTCGTCGATGCGCTTCATCGCGTCGTCGGGGATCTTGACCCCGGACGCCTTTGCGTTCTCGAGCACCTGCTCCGGACGCGATGCCCCGACGAGGGCGGCCGAGACGTTCGGGTTCTGCAACACCCACGCGACCGCGAGCTGGGCCATGGTGAGCCCGAGGTCGCTCGCGATCGGTGCGAGCTCCTGAACGCGGGTGAGCACGTCGTCGGACATCCAACGGCTGATCATGTTCGCGCCACCCTTTTCATCGGTGGCGCGTGAGCCCGCCGGCGGCGCCTGCCCCGGCTGGTACTTGCCGGACAGCACGCCCTGGGCGATCGGCGACCAGACGATCTGGCCGATGCCGAGCTCTTGGCAGGTGGGAATGACCTCCGGCTCGATGATCCGCCACAGCATCGAGTACTGCGGCTGGCTGGAGATGAGCCTGATGCCGAGCTGTTCGGCAAGCTCGTGGCCGGCGCGGATCTGGTCGGCCGTCCATTCGCTCACGCCGATGTAGAGCGCCTTGCCGGCGCGCACCACGTCGGCGAACGCCTGCATCGTCTCCTCGAGCGGGGTGAACACGTCGTAGCGGTGCGCCTGGTAGAGGTCGACGTAGTCCATCTGCAGCCGGCGCAACGACCCGTCGATTCCCTCGAGGATGTGCTTGCGCGAGAGGCCGGTGTCGTTCTTGCCCTTCGGGTCGGGGCCGACCGGCCAATAGACCTTGGTGAACACCTCGAGCGACTCCCGCCGCCGACCTTTCAGAGCAGCGCCGAGTACCTCTTCGGCGCGCCCGTTGGCATAGACGTCCGCGGTGTCGAACGTGGTGATGCCGACGTCGAGAGCGGCGTGCACGCACTGCGTAGCAACATCGTTTTCCACCTGAGAACCGTGGGTGAGCCAGTTGCCGTACGTGATCTCGGAGATCTGGATTCCGGAGTTGCCGAGGTATCGAAAGTCCATGCCCTTATCCTGCCGCGTAGGCAGCCGATGAAGAGGGGGAGACGGCCGACGCTCGTCGTTCGATCTTGAACTAGAATAGGCCGACGTACTGCGGGGGGCGTTGGCGTCGCAACGAGGAGAACCCCGCAGTGTCTCGATTTCGTCGGCTCATTCCGCTGCTCGGTTGCGCACTCACGCTGCTGGCGTTGTGCGCCATTCCCAGCGCCAGTGCCTCGACCGGTGCCGACCGTTTCTGGGCCGGCCAGCCGTATCGGGGCGAGTTCGGCGCTCCGTCCATCCTGATCGTCGGTTCGACGTACTACGCGTTCGCAACCAACACCGACGGCGTGAAGCTGCCGGTGACGATCTCGCACGACCTGTCGACCTGGCGCGCGCGACCGGCCTACCCGCGGAGTTCGCCGTACAGCACGTGGGCCGGCTACAACGACGCCATGCCGCACGCCGCAAAGTGGGCGCTCTACGCCATGTCGGGCGGCAAGGTGCGCACCCAGGTCTGGGCCCCCTCGGTCGCAAAGGTCGGCAGCAAATACGTCGCGGCCTACGTCGTGCCGATCCCCAGCCGCACCGGCCGGCGCTGCATCTCGATCGCGACCGCCGCCTCGCCGATCGGGCCCTATCGCGACACGTCCAGCGGACCGATCGTGTGCTCCAACCAGCCTGGCGGCTCGATCGACCCGCAGATCTTCCGGGCGGCGAACGGCAACCTGTTCCTCATCTGGAAGAACAGCGGCGTCCGGGGTTCGGTGCCCACCGAGATCTTCGTGCGCCGGCTCGCGCCGTCGGGCGTCGCGCTCGCTCCGCGCACTGCTGCACACTTCCTGCTTCGGACCGCGAAGCCGTGGGAGGGCAACGTCATCGAGGCGCCGGCCATGGTGCAGTACAAGGGCCGCTTCTACCTCTTCTACTCGGGCAATCTGTACACGACCGCCCGCTACGCGACCGGTTACGCCATCTGCTCCGGACCGCTCGGTCCGTGCCACCGGCCCAGCTCGGGGCCGCTGCTCGCCACCGGCGGCGGCGTGGCCGGTCCGGGCGCGGGCACCCCGTTCATCGATTTGGCGGGCCGGCTGCGTTTCGCGTACGCGGCGTGGGATCAAGGCCACGTCGGCTACGCGACGAACAACAGTTGCCTCGACACGGCTTACGGCTGCAACCAGCGCCGGATGCACATCGCCCTGCTCACGGCCGACGCCAAGGGGCTGCTGCACGTAGCGAATCGCGGCGCCTGAATCTCACTGTGCGACATTCTCAGGCGGAACGCGAAGCCCTGGACGGTCGGGGGCAAGCTGCGCGGCGATGAGCCCGCGCTCGGCGACGTCGGTCGGCACCGGCTCGGCGCGCAGTAGTGCGGCGCCGGTGCGGGCCAGCGCCGGGGCCGTCTGGATGCCGTAGCCGCCCTGCGCGGCATACCAGAAGAACCCCTCGACTGCCGGGTCAGCGCCCACGACGGGCGTGCGGTCTGCGACGAAGTTGCGAAGCCCGGCCCACGACGCGCGCACATGCCGCACGTTCAGCGTGGTCACCTCGTTGATCACATCGATCGCGCGCGCGATCTCGACCTCGTCCGGACGCGCGTCGGTGGGCTCCTGCGGGGTCTCGTCGGCCGGTGAGCAGAGCAGCCGGCCGGCGTCGGGCTTGACGTAAAAGGCGTCGTCAATGTCGGCGATCATCGGCGCGCCGAAGCCGCGCGGCGCGTCGACCATGAAGGCGGTGCGACGCAGCGCGCGCAACCCAACCGGCGCGGCGTCGAACACGCGCGCGACCGCGTCGGCCCACGCGCCCGCCGCATCGACGACGTGCCCGGACCGCACCTCACGGTCGTCGGACAGCGTGACGTGCCACAGCCCGTCGCGACGATGTGCCGCACGCACGCGGGCGCTCGTGGCCACCTCGCCGCCCTTCGCGCGCAGGCTGCGCAGATATGCCTGATGTAGCGCGTGCACGTCTATCTCCATGGCGCCGGGTTCGAGCAGCGCGAGCTCGGTGGCGCCGGGCCGCAACAGCGGTTGTCGTGCGACGACCTGCTCTGCGTCAAGCAGTTCGACCTCAGGCACGAGCACGCGGACGTCTCGATACAGCTGCTCGATCGCTGCGCCGCGACCAACGCGTGCGGTATGCAGCATGGGCAGCGGCGTGAGCATCCCTTCGCGCACGAGGTAGGTACGGCTTGCCGTGGTGAGGGCGCGAATGGCCGGCCCGCCATAGCTCTCGAGGAACATCGCCGCTGATCGACCGGTGGTGTGGTAGGCGAGCGTTGCCTCCATGTCGACGAGCAGGATCCGGCGGTCGGCGGCGAGCTCGGCAGCGATGGAGACGCCGGCCATTCCACCGCCGATGACGATCACGTCGTAGGACTGCACCCCGCCACGTTAGAGGGCCCAGGGTCGCCGACGACCGATGAGTTCAGCGGGTGACGATGCGCGTCCGCGGCCAGCCCTGCCGGCGCGCGATACGGCCGAGTTCCTCCGCGAGCCAGACCGGCGACGGCGGCCGGTTCTTGGGGTCGGGCGACAGGCTCCAGGTGAGCAGGTCGGAGATCTCCAGCGGCACGCTCGGCGCGATGATCGGCTTCACCGGGCTGCTGAGCACGCGGACGATGACGCTGGCCGGCGACTCGCCCACGTAGGCACGGAAGGCGGCCCGGCCGGCCACCAACTCGTACAGCGTCGAGGCGAGCCCGTAGACGTCACTTGCCGTGCTGGGCTCGTTGCCCTCAAGGATCTCCGGCGCTGTGTGCGGTGTCAGGTGGTGCAGTGGAGGCCGGCTCGCTGCGTCGGTGATCGCCACGGCCTCGTCGAATCCGGCGAGCACCGGCTCACCGAACTCGGTCATGAAAACATTGGGCGGCCGCACGTCGCAGTGCAGCACGCCGAATCGATGTGTCGCCTCAAGTGCGCCGGCGAGCTTGATGCCGATCGCGACGACGTCCTTGAGATCCATCGGCTCGTCGCTGCGCAAGCTCTGCCATACCGTGCCGACACACCGCTCCAGCAAGAGCGCCGGCCGGCCGTCGTCGAGGCGGGACTCCTCATAGCAGGTGAGGATGTTGGGGTGCGAGCCGAGCGCAGCAAGGATCCGTCCCTCGGCCATCAACACGTCGTGCAGCCAGGTGCCACTGGCTTCGTCGGGAACCTTGATCACCACGAGCCGGTTGGTGGTGGTGTCGAGTCCCTCGTAGATCGTGAAGCGGGATCCAGCACGCACAAGCCTCGCATCCGCGAAGCGCTGGCCGAGCTCAGCGCCCGCCAACCAATTGCGTGCCGTCAGCGCCATGCGTGTCCCTTCCCGCAGCTAGCGCAGAGTCTACTTCACGCTTGCTTAACGCACGACGTGCTTTCGGCGTCGGGACGCGCACGTTCCTGCGCGGCAGGAAGTTACCTGCGGCCCTGCCGTCCCGCGGGAGTCACGGGACGACGGTGATCGGCCACGTTGCGTCCCGGACCAGCCGCCCCGCCAGCGAGCCGACGAACCGCCGTCCTGATTTCATGGACGCCCCGACCACGACGGCGTCCACCCGGAGCGTGTTCGCGACCGTGATCAGCTCGTGGTACGGGTTGCCGCGCCGCTGCACGAACTCGGCGTCAATTCCGATCAGGCGGGCGCCCTCGATCACTGCCTCGCGCAGGTTGCGAGCCACCTCGTCCTGGGTCTGGATCATCGCCGCCTGCGTCGCCGCCATCTGCGCAGCGAGCGGGTTCGGGGTGGCGACGTACAGGGCGATGAGGTGCGAGCCCTGGCGCCGGGCCAGACCCGCCGCGTATGCGCCGGCGCGCATCGAGGTGGGGCTGCCATCGATCCCGACCAGGATCCGTGACGGCCCATCGGTGCCGAGTTCGAACAGCGTCCCGCTCACGCAGGGATTCTTTCCTGCCCCGAGCTCGGCGGTCACCTCGAAGCGCCACGGTCGCCGGGCGGCTAGCGTGCAATCGTGACCCAGCAGGCCGAAACGGGCGCGCCAACGGCCCGGCGCCCCCTCAGTGACCCCGTCGACCTGCAGCTCACCCGGGCGCTGCTGGCCGACGGGCGCAGCACCCTCAAGACGCTCAGCGACCTCACCGGGCTGTCGGTCTCGGCGGTGCAGGCGCGGGTCCGCAGGCTCGAGACCGAAGGCGTCATCCGTGGCTACTCGGCACTTGTCGACGCCGAAGCGATCGGGCTGCCGCTCGCCGCGCTGATCGCGATCACGCCCCTCGACCCGGCACAGCCGGACGACGCGCCGGAGCAGCTGGCCGACCTACCTGAGATCGAGGCGTGTCACTCGGTGGCCGGCGACGACGCGTACGTGCTCTTCGTCCGGGTCGAGTCGCCGACGGCGCTGGAGGCGTTGATCCGCGAGATCCGCAAGCGCGCCAACGTCTCCACGCGCACCACCGTCGTGCTGCAGACATTCTTCGAGCGGCCAGCCGTGCCGCGCGGTTTCAAACAGGAAAACTAACGGCGGCGAAAGCTGTTCGCCGGAGATATTCCGGTATTCTGCCGCCATGACGACGCTGCGCCCGGTCGTAACCACCGACCTCTCACCGCAAAACGTCCACGAGACGATCGCCCGGCACATGCTGGCCGACGGCTTCGAGCTTGTTCTCGATCTCGAGGCATCGCACGGCTCGACGATCGTCGACGCCCGTGACGGCACCGAGTACCTCGACCTGTTCACGTTCTTCGCCTCCTCCGCGCTCGGGCTGAATCATCCGGCGCTGACCACGGACGACGCGCGGGCCGAGTTCGCGGCAATTGCGGCGAACAAGCCGAGCAACTCCGACATCTACACCATGCCGATGGCCCGCTTCGTCGACGCCTTCGCCCGGGTGCTCGGTGACCCGGCGCTGCCGCACCTGTTCTTCATCGACGGCGGCGCGCTCGCCGTCGAGAACGCGCTGAAGGTCGCCTTCGACTGGAAGAGCAGGCTGAACGAGGCGCGCGGCATCGATCCCGCACTGGGCACCAAGGTCATGCATCTCGAGCACGCCTTCCACGGCCGCACCGGTTACACGATGAGCCTCACCAACACCGACCCCGCCAAGGTCGCCCGCTTCCCGAAGTTCGACTGGCCACGCATCCCGGCGCCGTCGATCAACGGCAACGCCGACGTCGCCGCCGCTGAAGCGGAGGCGTTGGCCGCCGCCCGCGCGGCGTTCGAGGCGAACCCGCACGACGTCGCCTGCTTCATCGCCGAGCCCATTCAGGGTGAAGGCGGCGACAACCACTTCCGTTCCGAGTTCCTGCAGGCGATGCAGGCGCTGTGCCACGAGTTCGACGCGCTCTTCATCGTCGATGAGGTGCAGACCGGTGTCGGCCTCACCGGCTCCGCCTGGGCCTACCAGCAGCTCGGCCTCGCACC
>DATFTS010000610.1:0-2162 GCA_035261645.1 Jatrophihabitans sp.
TTCCAGCTGACGTTCGCGATCATCACGCCGGCGCTCATCACCGGCTCCACCGCGGACCGGTGGAAGTTCGGCGCGTTCGTCGCCTTCGTCACCGTGTGGTCGATCGTCGTGTATGCGCCGGTAGCCCACTGGGTGTTCGACGGATTCGGTTGGCTCAACCGGTCGCTGATCCCGTCCTCGCATGGCCATTTCTTCGCCGAGGACTTCGCTGGCGGAACGGTGGTCCACATCAACGCCGGCGCCGCGGGCCTGGCGATGGCGCTGATCCTCGGCAAGCGGATCGGCTGGCCGAAGCAGAACATGCGCGGCCACAACATCCCGTTCGTGATGCTGGGCGCCGGGCTGCTCTGGTTCGGCTGGTTCGGTTTCAACGCCGGCTCGGAACTCGGCGCCGACGGTGTTGCCAGTTACGCGTGGGTGAACACGAACACGGCAACTGCCACCGCGCTGCTCGGCTGGCTGCTCGTCGAGAAGCTGAAGTACGGGAAGTCGACGGCGCTCGGCGCTGCGTCCGGCGCAGTCGCCGGCCTGGTGGCCATCACGCCGTGTGCCGGCTGGGTCAGCCCGATGGGGTCGATCTTCATCGGGTTCATCGCCGGCGCGATCTGCGCGCTGGCGATCAGCCTCAAGACGCGCTTCGGCTTCGACGACTCGCTCGACGTCGTCGGCGTCCACTTCGTCGGTGGCTGGGTCGGCACCCTGTGCGTCGGCTTCTTCAGCACGAGGGGCACGAACCCGCTCGGCAACGACGGCGTCCTCTATGGCGGCGGGGGTCACTACGGGGGGTGGAACCTGGTGCTGCACCAGTTCCTCGCCGCCGGCGCGGTGACGGTCTACTCGTTCTGTGCCACTGCGATCATCGCCCTGATAATCAACCTGTTCATCAAGAACCGGGTCAGCCGCGACGTCGAACTCGAGGGCCTCGACTACGCGGTGCACGGCGAGACGGCGTACGACTTCGAGCCGGTGGAGACGGGTAGCAGTACGTTCGTGCCGGCCGGTGCGATAACGCAGAAGGTGGACGCATGAAGCAGATCGTTGCGGTGGTGAAGCCGTTCAAGGTCGACGACGTGAAATCCGCACTCGAGGTGCTCGGGGTGCAAGGGTTGACCATTACCGAGGTGCGCGGTTTCGGCCGGCAGCGCGGGCACACCGAGGTGTATCGCGGAGCCGAATACACCGTCGACTTCGTGCCGAAGGTGAAGATCGAGGTGGTGGTTGCGGACGGCGACGTGGACAAGCTTGTCACCGCGATCGTGGAGGCGGCCCGCACCGGGAAGATCGGTGACGGCAAGGTTTGGGTGACGCCGGTCGAGTCGCTGGTGCGGGTGCGGACGGGAGAGCGTGACGCCGACGCCCTCTGAGGATCTCCGTGAGCTCCGGGCCGGCGTGCTGCGCCGGCCCGGACTAGTTGGTGCGCCGCTGCGGGCCGACCTGGCCGAGCTGTATGACCAGTGGCTGCGCGGGCTCGTCGAGCAGCGTGACGGCGTCGCGCTCGCGGCCGTCGGCGGCCTCGGCCGCCGCGAGCCCGCGCCGTACTCCGACCTCGACCTAGTCCTGTTGCACGAGGGACGCGTGGACGGGCTTGCTGAGTCGGCAGACGCGATCTGGTATCCGATCTGGGACAGCAAGATCGGTCTCGACCACTCGGTGCGAACTCCGGACGAGGCCTTGGCAGTCGCGAGAACGGACCTCAAGGCGCTGCTCGGCCTGCTCGACATCCGGCACATCGCCGGTGACGCAGGGCTCACCGGGCGGGTCCGCAGCGGCGTGCTGGACGTGTGGCGGGCGACCGCACTGAAGCGTCTCGATGAGATGAAGGCCATCTCCCAAGAGCGTTGGACGCTGGCGGGCGACGCCGCGTTCCTCCTCGAGCCGAATCTCAAGGAGTCGCGCGGTGGACTGCGCGATGCGCAGGGCCTGCACGCCCTGGCGGTCGCCCAACTGGTCGACTACCCGGTGTGGGTGCGCGAGGCGTATCCGGTCCTGCTGGACGCGCGCGGCGAACTGCACCGGCTCACCGGCCGCGGCGAGGACATGCTGCGCCAGCAGGAGCAGGACGGTGTGGCGGCCGCGCTCGGCTACGTCGACACCGACCAGGACCAGGGCCGCGACCTGCTGCTGCGGAACGTCAACGAGGCCGCTCGCTCGATTGCACACGC
>DATFTS010000611.1:0-9475 GCA_035261645.1 Jatrophihabitans sp.
ACCCTCAACGGTGGGCCGCTAACCGTTGCAAACGCCTGATGATCAAGGCATTTCGGCTTTGCAGGCACCCTGCTACGGGCCAAGGAATGCGGGGGCTACAGCCGGTTCAATCTTCAAGCATCAAACCAACAACTCGGGCGCGCCCAGGGCCTGGATGATCTCGGAGTGCGTGCAGTTGCAAGCACTTCTGTGACAGCTACCACGTCGTGGGTACAAACCGCCTGGCCGGCGTCCCTGAGCGCGCTCTCAGGCGAGCGGGATGCCGAAGACCCGCCGCCCGGTTTCGGCGATCGCCGCGCACAGCTGGTCAAGATCATGACCGGTCGCTTCGGCCAGCCCCCGAACCGTCAGCGGCAGCATGCGAGGTGAGTTGGGCCGTCCCCGAAAAGGGTGCGGCGTCAGGAACGGCGCGTCCGTCTCCGCGAGGATGTGCTCTACGGGCGTCGCGGCGGCCGCCTCGCGCAGCTCCGGCGCATTGCGGAAGGTCACGACGCCCGGAAACGAGAGCAGGTAGCCGGCCGCGACACACGTGCGGGCCATCTCGGCGTCGCCGGAGAAGGCGTGGAACACGACCTGCGCGGGCGCACCTTCTTCTTGCAGGATGCGCAGCACGTCCGTGTGCGCGTCACGGTCGTGGATCATCAGTGGCTTGCCGACGTCCTTGGCAAGGGCGATGTGCCGGCGGAAGTGCTCCTGCTGCTCAGCCGGCTCGGTGCGATCCCAGTAGTAGTCCAGCCCGGTCTCCCCCACCGCGACCACCCGCGGGTCGCGGGCAAGCGAGGCCAGCTCCGCGTAGCCGGCCTCGTCGAGGTCGGCGATCTCGGTCGGGTGCACCGCCACGGCGGCGTAGACGTCCGGGTGTTGGCGCGCGGCCGCGACGCACCACCTCGACGACGCGACGGTGTCGCCGACGGTGATCACCGCGTGCACACCGACGCCGCGCGCCTCGGCCATCACGCCGGCGACGAACTCCGCACTCGGCGCAACGCCGGCGCGCTGCGCCATCGCGTCGAGGTGCGTGTGTGCGTCGAACACCGGCACGTCCAGGCAGAGCCGGTCTTGGGACGAGGTCACTCGGCGTCGGTGAGGCGAGCCAGTTCCTCGTCCACGACGGACGGGTCGAGCTTCGCGAACAGTGGCGTCGGCGGTGCTACTGGCCGGCCAGCATCCACCGGTGTCGACTCCCACCGCGCACCGGTGTCGTAGTCGCCGGTGAGCACGTGGTACGACGGCGAGCCGGCCGCAGTCTCCTCCGGCACCTCCACGAGCTCGGGCATCGCGGCCCACCGCTCACTGCCGCGCAGCATCGCGTGCACCTTCGTCGAGGACGAGGGTAGGAACGGCGTCAACAGCGTCTTGGCGTCGTCGACCACCTGCAGCGCCACGTGCAACACCGACGCCATCCGGTCCGGGTCGGAGGTACGTAGCTTCCACGGCGCCATGTCAGAGAGGTACTTGTTCGCGGCGCCCACGACCGTCATCGCCTCGCCGATCGCGGCCTTCTGCCGCGACCGCGCCAACAGGTCGCCTACCGTCGCGAAGGCCGCCTTCGACTGCGCCAGCAACTGGCGATCGGCCTCCGTCAGCTCACCGGCCGCCGGGATGGAACCCAGGTTCTTGGCCGTCATCGACAGCGTGCGGTTCACCAGGTTGCCCCAGCTCGCCACCAGCTCGTCGTTGTTGCGGCGCACGAACTCCGACCAGGTGAAGTCGGTGTCCTGGTTCTCCGGTCCGGCGACTGCCAGGTAGTAGCGCAGCGAGTCGGCGTGATAGCGCGAGAGCATGTCGCCGACATAGATGACGACCTGCCGCGAGGACGAGAACTTCCGTCCCTCCATGGTCAGGAATTCGCTCGAGACCACCTCGTGGGGCCGGTTGAGCTCGCCGAGCCGTCCGGGCTGCCCGTCCCTGCTGCCCAGCCCGGAGTAGCCGAACAGCATCGCCGGCCAGATCTCCGAGTGGAAGACGATGTTGTCCTTGCCCATGAAGTAATAGGCACGGGTCTCCGGGTCGTTCCAGAACGGTCGCCACGCCTCGGGATCGCCGCTGCGCTGTGCCCACTCGATAGATGCCGACAGGTAGCCGATCACGGCGTCGAACCACACGTAGATGCGCTTGTCCGGGCGGTCGCGCCATCCGTCCAGGGGCACCGGCACGCCCCAATCCAGGTCGCGCGTGATGGCGCGCGGCTTGAGGTCGTCGAGCAGGTTCAGGCTGAACTTCTGGACGTTCGCCCGCCAGTGGTCCTGCCGCTTCAGCCATTCGCTGAGCACGTCCGCGAACGCGGGCAGGTCGAGGAAGAACTGCTCGGTCTCGACGAACTTCGGCGTCTCGCCGTTGATGCGGCTGTGCGGGTTGATCAAGTCGATCGGGTCGAGCTGGTTACCGCAGTTGTCGCACTGGTCTCCTCGCGCATGCGGATAGCCGCAGATGGGGCAGGTGCCCTCGATGTAGCGGTCGGGCAGGGTTCGACCCGTGGACGGGCTGATCGCGCCGAGTTGCGTCTGCGGGAAGATGTAGCCGTTCTTCAGCAGCCCAAGGAACATCTCCTGGGTGATCGCATAGTGGTTCTTCGTCGTGGTGCGGGTGAACAGGTCGTACGAGAGCCCGAGGTTCTGCAGATCTTTTGCGATGACCAGTGAGTTCCGGTCGGCCAGCTCGCGTGGCGAGACCCCCTCCTTGTCGGCCTGCACCTGGATCGGCGTGCCGTGCTCGTCCGTGCCGCTCACCATCAGCACCCGCTTGCCCGCCATCCGCTGGTAGCGGGCGAAGACGTCGGACGGGACGCCGAACCCGGCCACGTGCCCGATGTGCCGCGGGCCGTTGGCGTACGGCCAGGCGACTGCGGTGAGAATGTGCTCGCTGCTCACCACACCAGCCTAGTGATCGGGGTACGCCCGGGTTTCCGGTCGCTCGGCGCCCATCCACAGCCAGTGCATCGCGGCCATCGGAGACAAATCCACGCCGCGACACGTCTCAAGAAGTGATGAAGCAGTCCGATTTTGGGTACACGATTGCGCCAACAGGGCCGGGAGCTCGCAGATGACTGCATTGTGGGTGTGCATGGCAGTGCTGGCGTTCGGCTATGCCGCCAGCCGGCTAACCGCCGCCCCCGCTGCCCGGGGCAAGACCATCTCGACACGATTCGACGAGGCGCGCCAGCTCGTCGCCCAGCCCGAACCCGTGCCGACGTGCAGCGCCGTACGCCCGCGCTTGAGTCCGCAGCCGCGCAGCTACGTCGCTCATTGCACTGCCGGCGCGGCGCTCACCATGCACGAGTCGCCGCGCCGGTAGCGCGTCCCCCGGCTCAGCCCCGCGCGGTGACCAGCTGCGGGTCTTTCAAGTCGTAGTAGGTCACGTCGCCCATCAGGCGCATGGCCTCGTCGAGGTCGGCACGCACGGACTCCGGCGGCTCCATCGCCTCACCCTGCCGGGCTTCCTGCTCGGAGGCGAAGTAAATAGCGTCGACGTAGCGGCCGTCGGGGAACTCGAGCATCAGCCCGCCGATGATCTCGGGGCGCCCCTGGCGCAGGTCGTCCGAGTGACTGGTCAGCAGTTGGTGCATGCGGGTCGGGTCGTCGCTGCGGCCGGTCATGATCTGGACGAAGCCGGCGTCGTCGGAGCCGCCGTCGAGCATGCTCTCGACGTTCTCGGTGTCCATGAACGTGGGCTGGCCGTCGAAGCCCTTCTCCATCTCGGCCCACCACGCGCCTTGCTCAGGACGGTCGCTGTTGGCCCTGGCCTCGTCCGCCGACTCGAAGCGCGCCAGCGCGATGAACCGTCCGTCCTCGGTCATGCCTGCGGTCGTGCCCAGATAGCCACGTGCACCCGGCATCAGCTCGGCTTCCCAGCGGTCCATCGCGTCGCGCAGCGCGGACTCGTCGCCGACCTTTCCCTGAATGACCTGAATGAACATGCGTCCTCCCCCGTCTGAAGGAACTGCAGGTCCCCTGATGGTTCTCCTGCCCGCCCCCGGAGGCAAGAGGCGTTAGCTGTGCTTGTTCGCCACGACGGCGTCGAAGACGGCGCGCTTGGCAACTCCGCGTTCGCGAGCGACCTCGGCGATCCCTTCCTTCCGGGAGATGCCCGCTGCTTCTCGCGCCGCGACGTCCGCGGCGAGGTCGCCGGGCTCCGGCGCCCGATCGTCGCCGGCGCCACCCACCACCACGGTGATTTCGCCGCGGACCTCTGTGGCCGCGGCCCACTCGGCCAGCTCGCCGACCGTCGCGCGCCGGATCTCTTCGTGCGTCTTGGTCAGCTCGCGGCACACCGCGGCCGGACGCGGTGCGCCGAACGCCTCGGCGAGATCGGCCAGCGCCGCGGCCAGCCGGTGCGGCGCCTCGAAGAACACCAGCGTGCGCCGCTCGGTCGCCAGCTCGGCCAGCGCGCGCCGCCGCTCCCCCGCCTTGCGCGGCAGGAAGCCCTCGAAGCAGAACCGGTCGACCGGCAGCCCCGACACCGCGAGCGCCGTCGTCACTGCGGACGGCCCGGGCAAGGCGGTCACCGTGATCCCGTCGGCGACGGCGGCAGAGACCAGCCGGTAGCCGGGGTCGGAGACCGACGGCATCCCCGCGTCGGAGACGACGAGGACGTCCTGCCCGGCGTGCAGCGCCTCGAGCAGCTGCGGCAGCCGGCTCACCTCGTTGGCGTCGTAGAACGACAGCACCCGGCCGGTCGGCGCGACGTCAAGATCGGCGCACAACCGGCGTAGTCGGCGGGTGTCCTCGGCAGCGATCACCGCCGCCGAGCCGAGTTCGGCCCGCAACCGGGCGGACGCGTCGTCGGGACGGCCCAGCGGTGTCGCGGCGAGGATCACCCGTCCCGTCCCGGCCACTGCCCCAGTATGGCGGCCCGGTATGGCGGCGCGGCGCAGGTATCGCCTTACTATCGGACCCGTGACGGCGACCCTGGAGGCACCTCCCGACACCACGCCGTCAGACGAAGACCCCGCCGCCGCGCCGCCACGTGGGAAGTCGGTTCCGGCGGCGCTCGAGCCCTGGCGCGACCCGCATCCCCGGCTCGGCTGGCTCAGCACCCTCGTGATCGCCGTCCTGGCCGCCTTCACCCGCTTCTGGGCACTCGGCTTCCCGCCGGGAATGCCGGGCGGGAAGCCGAACATCCCGATGAACGGGATGAACTTCGACGAGGTCTACTACGCCACCGAGGCACAGGAACTGCTGCGGTACGGCTACGAGGACAACCGCGGCTACATGTTCATCGTCCACCCGACGCTCGGAAAGTGGCTGATCGCGGGCTCGGAGTGGCTCTGGGACAGCCCGTCGAACTCGGCCGCGTGGCTGTCCAACTCGATCGGCTGGCGCATCGCTCCGGCACTGTTCGGCTGCCTGGGCGTGATCATGATTTCGCGCATCGTGCGCCGAATGATGCGCTCGAACCTCTTCGGGTTCATCGCCGGATTGCTCATGGCGCTCGAGGGCATGTCGCTGGTGTTGGCGCGGACCGCGATCCTCGACATCTTCTTGCAGACGTTCATCATCGCCGCGTTCGGCGCGCTCGTGATCGACCGCGACAAGATGCGCGCCCGGCTGGCACGGCTCATCGCCGCGGGCGCGGACCTGAGTTCCGGCGTGCCCACGCTGGGGCCGCGACCTTGGCGCCTCGTCGCCGGCGTGATGCTCGGCCTGGCTTGCGCGGTGAAGTGGACGGGCGCGTTCTTCTTCATCGCGTTCATCCTGATGTCGCTCATCTGGGACCGCGCCGCGTTGAAGTCCGCGGGCGTGCGCCGACCTACCCGTGCATGGGCGCGGCGTGCGGTGCTCCCGGGGCTCGGCTCGCTCGTGATCGCGCCCATCGGCGCCTATCTGCTGACGTATCTGGGCTGGTTCGCGGGCGAGAACGGCTGGAACCGGCACTGGGCCGACACGCACAGCGCGTCGGCCCGGATCAAGATCAGCCTCGGGTTCGCACATCTGAAGGTGCCGATCGACTGGGGCTGGGTGCCGGGGCCGATCCGCTCACTCGGCGCGTACTCACTCGACGCCTATCGGTTCCATGAACACCTCTACGACCCGCACACCTACCAGTCGAACCCGTGGAGCTGGCTCGTCCTCGGCCGTCCGGTCGATTTCTATTACGACAGCAACGCCACCACCTGCGGGGCGTCGAGCTGCGCGCGGGAGGTGTTGCTGCTCGGCACACCGCTGCTGTGGTGGGCTTTCATCCCCATGCTGCTCTGGCTGGCCTGGCACTGGGCGACTACCCGCGACTGGCGCGCCGCAGCGGTCTGGGTGGCGTTCTTCGCCGGCTGGGTCGTCTGGTTCCAGGACCTGAAGCGGACGATGTTCCTCTTCTATATGGCACCCCTGGTCCCTTTCCTGATCATCGGGCTCACGCTGGCGCTGGGGACGATGCTCGGGCCGGCACTGCCCGCGCGTCCGGCCCGAGATTTCGAGGCGGAGGCCGCCGATCCGGCGACGCGCACGTCGGCCTACGAGCAGGAAGCGAAGTACGAGCGCATTGTGCGGCGCCGCTACTGGGGCATCGCCGGGATCTCGGTCTACCTGGCTCTTGTGATCGCCGACTTCGCCTGGATGTGGCCGCTGTTCACGGGCGGACTGTTGACCTACAACGAATGGCACGCGCATATGTGGCTGCCGTCCTGGGTATGACGCGCTAAAGCGGCGGGGCCGCGTAGTGCCCAGCCGCCGAGCCAGCGAAACCCCAGGGAGTTGTCATGAGTCTGTCGGCCAAACTCCGCCGAGCACCGCTGCGAATCGTCTCAGGCGCGTACGTCCTGAACTCCGGCCTGACGAAGCTGACGGCGGACGACGAGGCCGCCAAGGGGATGCACGGGATGGCCACCGGGACATACCCGATGTTGGACAAGATGCAGCCGAAGGCGTTCGCGCGCGCGCTCGGCGTGGGCGAGGTCGCGGTCGGCACCACGGTGCTGCTGCCGATCGTCCCGCCGTTCATCGCCGGCGCCGCGCTCGTGGGCTTCTCCAGCGCGTTGCTGAACATGTACTGGAATACGCCCGGGCTGCACCGCGAGGGCGACCCGCGCCCCACCAACCAGGGCGTGCCGATGGCCAAGGACGTCTGGTTGTGGGGTATGGGCGCCGGACTGATGATCGATTCGGCGCTCGAGCCGGCGCACGATCGCGTCATCGAACTGGAGGCGACCGTCGCGGAGAAGCGGGCACTGCGCAGCCGGCGGGCCCGGCGCAAGGCGAAGAAGGCGGCAAAGGGCATGAGGACCGCGAACGCCGACGCGCTTCGCCAGGCCAGGGAGAGCGCGGTCAGCCTGCAAGGTGAGGCGGCCGAGCGCGCGCTGAAGGCCGCAAAGGTGGCGCGCAAGCGCGCCGAGCAAGCCTCCGAAATCGCTGCCGCGCGGCTGGCCGAGATTCGGGCGGAGTACGGGCCGGTCGCCGCGGAGCGCGCCACGAAGGCCACTCAGGCGGCGCGCGAAGCAGCCCGGCAAGCGATGTCCGACTACGGTCCAGTGGCGGCCGAGCGGGCGCGCTCGGCGCGTGACACTGCTCGTGACTTCGCCTCCGAGTACGGCCCAGTGGCGGCCGAGAAGGCACGCGCAGCCGCCGGTGCAGCGCGCGAGGTCGCTCGCGGGCTCGCCGAGGACTACGGCCCGACTGTCGCCGAGTACAGGTCCACCGCGGCCGAAAAGGCCAAGGAGGCTGCCGCCGAGGCCGGGACGAAGGCACGCAAGGCGAGCGAGAAGGCGCGAAAGCGTGCCGCGAAGTCGAGCAAGCGTGCCGCCAAGTCGACCAAGCCCGCAGTGAGGGCGTGGCTGCGTTCGGTCAGCTAGTTTTGTGGCGTGTACTATCCGCTAACGGTTCGTGACTTTCTCGATCGCGCGGTGCATGTCTACCCC
Source organism: Jatrophihabitans sp. (assembly GCA_035261645.1). Classification (GTDB taxonomy): domain Bacteria; phylum Actinomycetota; class Actinomycetes; order Mycobacteriales; family Jatrophihabitantaceae; genus Jatrophihabitans. The sequence continues at coordinate 7,850 of DATFTS010000611.1, forward strand.
GACCGGGTGGCGGTGGTGGATGAGCCGGACCAGCCGGCACCAACCCTCGGCGAGCTGACCTACCGCCGGCTCGGTGGCAACGCGCGAGCGCAGGCGGCGAAGCTGGACCAACTCGGTGTGCCTGTCGGCGGGCGGGTTGCTTTCATCTCGCAGAACTCCGCGCGGCTCCTGACGGCGTTCTTCGGAGTCTCCGGCTACGGGCGGGTGCTCGTGCCGATCAACTTCCGGCTCAACGCGGCGGAGATCCGCTACATCGTCGAGCACTCCGGCAGCGACGTCGTCTACTGCGACCCCGAGCAGAAGCAGGTGTTCGACGACCTCGACGTCAGACACAAGTTCCTGCTCGGCGACGACGACGACCTGTATCTGCACGGCGTCGAGCCCAAGCCATGGGACGAGCCGGACGAGGCCGCGACGGCCACGATCAACTACACGTCCGGCACGACTGCGCGGCCCAAGGGCGTCCAACTGACGCACCGCAACAACTGGCTGAACGCCACCGTGTTCGGCCTGCACACGACGATCAGTGATCGGGACGTCTACCTGCACACCCTGCCGATGTTCCACGCCAACGGCTGGGGGATGCCCTTCGCCGTCACCGGCGTCGGCGGCAGGCACATCGTGCTGCGCAAGGTGGATGGTGGCGAGATTCTGCGCCGGGTGGACGAGCACGGCGTCACGCTGATGTGCGCCGCGCCGGCCGTGATCGCCGCCGCACTGGATGCCGGCACGACGTGGGACGGCCCGATCCCCGGCCGCGACCGGGTGCGCATCGTCGCAGCGGGTGCACCGCCACCCACTCGAACGATCGAGCGGGTGCTCGACGAACTGGGCTGGGAGTTCATCCAGATCTACGGTCTCACCGAGACCTCGCCGCTGGTGACGATCAACCGGCAGCGTGCGGAATGGGACGGCCTTTCGACGAACGACCGCGCGCGCCGCCTCGGCCGCGCCGGCGTTCCGGCACTCGGGGTTCGCGTCGACATCGACGCCGACGGCGAGGTGCTGACCGCGTCCAACCACAACCTGGACGGCTACTGGCAGCAGCCGGACGCGACTGCCCAGGCACAGCAGGGTGGCTGGTTCCACACCGGCGACGGCGGGCAACTCGACGAGGACGGCTACCTCGTCATCTCCGACCGGAAGAAGGACGTCATCATCTCCGGCGGCGAGAACGTCTCGTCCATCGAGGTCGAGGACGCGCTGATGTCACATCCGGCCGTCAAGGAGGTGGCCGTCATCGGCATCCCGGACCAGAAGTGGGGCGAGTTGGTCACCGCACTCGTCGTCACCGACGGCACCGAGGTGACCGACGCGGAGCTGATCGCCTACTGCCGCCAGTCCCTCGCCGGCTACAAGTGCCCGAAGCAGGTGCAGTTCGTCGACCAACTGCCCCGTACCGCCACCGGCAAGCTGCAGAAGTTCAAGCTGCGCGAACCCTACTGGCGGGGCTACGAGCGACGGGTCAACTGACGCCGCCGTAGCCGCTGCACCACCGCCGCGCCGTGGTCGTCGATCTCGATCGCCAGTAACGAAACAACCGTTACGGACAGCAGCATCGACCCGATGGTGTCAGTGGCGTAGTGCCAAAGATTGCGGATCAAGCCAAGGGCGGCCACGACCACC
>DATFTS010000612.1:0-1779 GCA_035261645.1 Jatrophihabitans sp.
TTCTCCGACGGCGACGCACACTCCGTCCCCAACGACGTCGCCGACCAGGCGAGCGCGATCGTCGGCGCGGGTCACGCGCCCGATGAGACCGCCCCCCTGCCCGCAGTCGGGGGCGAGGCACTGTGAACCTGCCCGCCGAGCGCCCGGCCAGTCGCCGGTCGCGGGTGCCGATCCTCGAGCTGATCGACGTGCGCGCCGCGTACGGCCGCATCGAGGTGCTGCGCGGCGTCGATCTCGCCGTGCCCCGAGGCGCTGTGATGGCGCTGCTCGGCGCCAACGGCGCGGGGAAGACGACGCTGCTGCGGGTGATCAGCGGCCTGATGCCGCTGACCTCCGGCGACATCCATCTCGGCGGTATGCACATCAGCGACGCGACTCCCGATCAGCTCACCCGGGCCGGGCTGACGATGGTGCCCGAGGGCCGGGGCGTGTTCCCGAACCTCACCGTGGAGGAGAACCTCTGGCTGTCGTCGTACAGCGGTCAGCGGGTCGAGAAGATCCTGACCGACGCGTACGCGAGGTTCCCGCGGCTGAAGGAGCGGCGCCGGCAACTGGCCGGCAGCCTCTCCGGCGGCGAGCAGCAGATGCTGTCGCTGGCCCGCGCATTGGCGACGGATCCGGCGCTGCTCCTGCTCGACGAGCTGTCGATGGGCCTGGCGCCGCTGATCGTCGAGAGTCTGTACGACAGCGTGGCCGAGATCGCCGAGCAAGGGGTGTCGATTCTGGTGGTTGAACAGTTCGCGAAGAGCGCGTTGCGCGTGGCGGACTACGCCGCCGTGATGCACGGTGGTCGAATCATCGATCGCGGTGAACCGGCAGAGATCGAGGGACGGCTCAACGAGCTGTACTTCGGTGGTGTGGGGGCGGCGACATGAACCGACGGACCAAGCAGGGCCTGGTGCTGGTCGGCACGGCGGCCGCCATCACGCTGATGTGGCCGGGGCCATCCAGCGCGGACACCTCCCTCGGCGGCTACAGCGGCGTGGCGCAGGCCGAGGCGATCCGCGTGCAGATCTACGAGCCGACGATCCCCATCCCCGCAACGCCGCAGGTGGACGGTGGCATCGCCTACACCAAGAGCTCCACTGACACCGGCCCGGTGTCTCGCGGCACGGCGAGTTACCTCTGGCCCGGCGACGTCATCGGCGACGGTTTCGGTCAGCTTGTCGGCAACGACAAGGCCCAGTACGCGATCCAGGTGAACTCGCGGTATCCGGCAACTACTGGGGCGCCGGCGCACAACACCGCGCAGCTCACCGACGGCAACGGCATGACGACATCGAGCGACGGCTTCACCACCAAGGCGTCGGTAACCGGTCTCGGTGTCGCCGGCCCCGACACCGACCTGCTCAGCGGCATCGGCAACGGGCTGCGGAACCTGCCCGGGATGCCGCACCCGAGCACGAGCCCGAAACCCCTACCGCAGGTGCCGCTGCCGGTGTCCAAGACGCTCGCCGGGCTTGCGACCGTGCAGAACGTCACCAGCAACAGCAGGGTCGTCGTGGGAAACAAGTCGCTGACGTGTGCCGCGCAAACGTCGATGTCGCAGATCAAGCTGCTCGCCGGTCTCATCAGCTTGGACAACGTCACCGTAAGTTCCACCACCGTCAGTAACGGCAGCAAGGCCACGACGAGCGGCTCAGTCCTGGCGGCCAACGTCAAGATCGCAGGTCAGGATCTCGGCCTCACCGACAAGGGGGTGAGCGTCGCTGGTAGCAACACCAAGCTGCCCGCCATCCCCGATACCGTGACGAAGCTGCTCGAGCAGATCGGCATCAG
>DATFTS010000613.1:0-7228 GCA_035261645.1 Jatrophihabitans sp.
TCACTGCCGGACTGGTTTTCTGACGTGGTGCCGCACCTCGCGTACGGCGTCGTCACCGCCTGGACGCTGCGCGCCATGGACCCGCTGCCCGGAGGAGGGAAACCGGCTTGTTTCTCACCGGTCCGCACCGGGTAGCCACGGGGAGTGGAGGATCGCGACGCCGTGTCGCTGCTCGTCGAGCAGCACAGGGAGATCGCTGACCAGTTCCGGCGCACGCTCGACGCCACCGGAGAGCGGCGGCGCCAGGCGTTCGACCGGCTGCGGCGCTTGATCGCAGCGCACGAGACGGCTGAGGAGGTCCTCGTCCACCCGCGCATCCGGTGGAAGGACTCCGCAGGCGATGTTCGCGCCCGCGCACGCACCGAGGAAGAGGCCGAGATCAAAGCCGCCCTTGCTGAGCTCGAGCAGGTGGACGTCGAGTCTCCGGAGTTCATCGAGAAGCTGGAGGCGCTGCGTGCGACGGCGCTTGCCCACAACGGCGCAGAGGAGATCGACGAGTTTCCCGTGCTCAGCAGCGCGCTGGACGACGCGCAGTTGCGAAGACTGCGCCGGGGAATCGCAATCGTCGAACGAATCGCGCCGACGCACCCGCACCCAGGGATGACCCTGGGCGGTGAGAACGTGCTGGCCGGCGGCATCGTGGCTGTCGTCGATCGCATGCGCGATGCGCTGTCGCGCGACTCCGACTGAGCCGGATCACTCCCCGTCAGCGACGTCGATGAGAACCTTGCCGACGACGCCGCGCTCGACGGCTGCGTGCGCCTCGGCGGCTTGCTCAAGCGGGAAGTGGTGCACCGGCAGCCCCGCGGCGTCGCCGACGGCGACGGCGCCGTCGAGCACCGCTGCGTCGACATCCTCGACCGCGTTCGCCTTCGCGGCCGACGGCAGCGTGTACAGCAGGACGAACTGCCAGCGAGCGTTCACCCGCATCGATGGCCGGATGGGTATCGACACGTCCGGCCCGCCGTCATTCGCATAGACGGCGACGGCCCCGTTGGCCGCCAGGATCTGGGAGTCGATCTCGGCGTTCTGCGCCGGCGCCACTTCGACGATCGCGTCGACGCCGTGCGGATACATGCCGCGCACCTCACGCACGACGTTCTGCCGCTTGTAGTCGATGATGTGATCTGCGCCGGCCGCGGCGGCGAGTTGCGCCTTCTCCGGACTGCTGATCGTCGTGATCACGGTGGCGTCCGACCAGCGCGCCAGCTGGATGGCTGCGTGGCCGACGGCGCCCGCGCCCCCGGCAACGAGCACTGTCCGCCCTTCCAGAGCACCGGGACCGAGCCGCGTGGGACCGGTCTCGGCCACCGTCAGACACCGGTGCGCGGTGATGTAAGGCACTCCCAGGCTGGCGCCGAGGTCGAACGACGCAGAATCCGGCAGGGTCACGACGTGTCGGCGCGGCACCAGGGAGTACTCGGCCGCCGTGCCGTACGGGCGGCCGTGCGCTGCCTCCCAGACCCAGACGCGCAGCCCCACGAACGCCTGTTCCACCCCTGGCCCGACGGCGTCTACGACCCCCGCGCCGTCGTGGCCGGGCACCTGCGGGGGATCGACGGGCGTGCCGGGTTGCGATCCGCGCCGGCTTTTCCAGTCCGTCGGGTTGACTCCCGAGCGGTGAATGCGCACGCGCATCTCGCCCGGCCCCGGCTGGGGTATCGGCAACTCGACGAGTTGGAGCACGTCCGGGTCGCCGGTGCATCGATAGATCACTGCGCGCATGTGGGTGTCCATACCCCACATGGTGCAACCATCGGGCCTGGCGCGCGCGGGTCAACTACCATCCGGGCTCGTGACACTGATCGATGCCAGCCCGCAGATTCCCGATAACCTCAAGCCGCGCGACGGACGTTTCGGTTGCGGCCCGTCCAAGGTTCGGCCTGAGGCACTGGCACGTCTTGCCCAGGCAAACGATCTGATGGGCACCTCGCATCGGCAGGCCCCGGTCCGTTCTGTCGTGCGGAGGGTGCGCGACGGATTGCGCGAGCTGTTCGACCTGCCGGACGACTACGAGGTCATGCTGGGCAACGGCGGATCGACTGCATTCTGGGACGCGGCAGCCGCCGGTCTGATCCGCCGCCGTGCCGTCCACCTGGTGTGCGGGGAGTTCTCGCAGAAGTTCGCAACCGTCACGACCGAGGCGCCGTTCCTCCACGACCCGATCGTGCGCTCCGCTGCGCCCGGTGACGCGCCCGAGCCGGTTGCCGATCCCTCCGCAGATGTGATCGCGTGGCCGCACAACGAGACGTCGACGGGCGTGATGATCGACGTGCGCCGGCCGTCCGACACCGACGCGCTGGTGCTGATCGATGCAACGTCCGGTGCGGGTGGGCTCCCCGTTGACGTGCGCGAGGCCGACGCGTACTACTTCGCGCCGCAGAAGGCGTTCGGTTCGGACGGCGGGCTGTGGGTGGCGCTTGTCAGCCCAGCAGCACTCGAGCGGATCGGCGCGCTGGCCACTGCGAGCGACCGGTGGCAGCCTGCTTCGCTGTCACTGGCGACTGCACTCGACAACTCGCGACAGGACCAGACGTACAACACCCCTGCGCTCGCGACGCTGTTGCTGCTCGCCGACCAGATCGACTGGATGCTTGCCGGTGGCGGTCTCGATTTCTGTATCGAGCGCAGCCGCGCGTCGTCGGGCCACCTGTATGCCTGGGCAGAGGCGTCGCCAGTGGCACGTCCGTTCGTGGCCGACCCCGCCAAGCGGTCGCTCGTCGTCGGCACCATCGACTTCGCCGACGAGATCGACGCGGCGGCGATCGCCAGGACGTTGCGTGCGAACGGCATCGTCGACGTCGAGCCATACCGCAAGCTCGGTCGCAACCAACTGCGCGTGGGCATGTTCCCGAATGTCGATCCAGCCGACGTCGAAGCGCTCACTGCGTGCATCGACTGGATCGTGGCGGCCGCAACATGAAGGTGCTCGTCGCCGAGCAGATCGGCGCGTCCGGGGTGCACCTGCTGGAGTCGGCCGGTCTCGAAGTAGAGATCGGGACCGGTTGGGATCGCAGGGAGCTCGAGCGGCGCATCGCGGACTTCCACGGCATCGTGATTCGCTCGGCGACGCAAGTCGATGCGGATCTGCTTGCCAAAGCCGACCGGCTGCGTGCCGTGGCACGCGCCGGCGTCGGTGTGGACAACGTCGATGTTGAGGCGGCGACCCGGCGCGGAGTGGTGGTCGCGAATGCGCCGCAGTCCAATGTGATCACTGCGGCCGAGCACACCATGGCGCTGCTGCTGGCGCTCGCCCGGAAGGTGCCGCAAGCGCATGCGTCGCTCGTCGGCGGCGCGTGGGAACGCGGCAAGTTCAGCGGCGTCGAGCTGTATGAGAAGGTGCTCGGCGTCATCGGCTTCGGCCGCATCGGCCAACTCGTCGCACATCGTGCCCGCGCGTTCGGCATGCGAGTGATCGCGTACGACGCGTACCTGTCCGAAGAACGCTTTCGCGAGCTGGGTGTCGAGCGGGCGAAGAGTCCGGACGACGTCTACTCGGTGGCCGACTTCATCACCTTGCACCTGCCGAAGAACCGGGAGACCGAAGGCTGGCTCAACGCCGCGGCCTTCGCGAAGATGAAGGACGGCGTGCGCATCCTGAACGTCGCGCGCGGGCCGCTGGTGGTGGACGACGACCTGAAGGCGGCACTCGATTCCGGCAAGGTGGCCGGCGCCGCGCTGGATGTCTTCCGCTCCGAGCCGGTGACCGATCATCCGCTATTCGGCTACCCCAACGTGGTCGTGACGCCGCACTTGGGCGCGTCCACCACGGAGGCGACCGACCGGGCGGGCTACCAGGCGGCCGAGCAGCTCGTCGCGGCGTTGACGGGCGGCCCGGTGACGACGGCGGTCAACGTACCCGCGATCGGCGCGGAGGATCTGGAGGCGGTCGGTCCCTTCCTCGGCTTGTGTGCCGGCCTAGGACGGATCGTCGGCGGGCTCGCACCCGGCACGTCCGTCGATGGCATCGATGTCGAATTCTTGGGACGGATCGCTGAGCGCGACACCCGTCTGCTGACGATCCAGGTCGTCAAGGGGTTGCTGGCCGGACACACCGAGGAATCGGTCAACGACGTGAATGCAGTGACCCTCGCGCAGGAACGCGGGATCGCGGTGGGTGAGCGCAACAGCCCCGAGGCGCGGGACTTCACCGACCTGGTGCGTGTACTGCTGCGCTGTGGTGATGAGGTGACAAGAGTGGTCGGGACGGTGCTGAGCCGGCGCAATCGGCCGCATCTGCTGGAGGCGTGGGGATCGCGGTTCAACGTGCAACTGGAACAGCACCTCGCGGTGTTCCGCTACCGCGACCAGCCCGGGATGCTGGGGCGCGTCGGCACGGCGTTGGGGGAGGCAGGGATCAACATCGTCTCTGCCGCCGTCGGGCACCGTCTCGACAGCGGCCCCGACGACGAAGCCGTCATGATCGTCACCACTGACACGCAGGTGCCGCAACCGGTGCTGGCGTCGCTGCTCGCGGCAGCGGACTTCTTCGCCGCGCGGGCCATCAGCCTCTGAGCGCCGCTCAGGTGGCGGCGTGGTGTGCGTGGTGCGCCATGTCGTCCGGCCCGCCGCCCATCATGGCGAGCATCTGTCGGCCGCCAGAGGTGAAGAACCGGCCGAGCAGCGCCGCCGCCAGCAGCAAAAAGATGATGTTGAGCCACGTCGTGTAGTTCCAGCTGATTCCGGACGCGCCGACCGAAGCGTGCCGGGCCCCGCTCGGTACCAGGTGCAAGGGCGTGAACAACGCCTCGACGACGTAACCGGCGACGACCATCGTCACGTAGAAGGTGCCGGTGAGGAACAGTGCCATCCGAGTGCCGTAGTACTTCCGGTAGATCAGGATGATCGGCACGATGATCAAGTCGGCAAATATGAAGCTGACGACACCGCCGAAGCTGATGCCGCCGTTCCAAAGAACTGCGGCGAGCGGCACGTTGCCGATCGAGCACACGAACGCCGCCATCGCGACCAATGGACCGATGAGCGGGCCCCAGATCTTCGCAGCGAGTGGATGGTCGGTGATGAACAGATGACGCCAGAAGGAGTCGGGTATCCACGCGGCCGCCGCGCCCGCGATCAACAACCCGGCGGCGACGTCGCGTATTACGGCCGCCCACTCCATGACGAAGTTGTTGCTGACCGCCGTGAACCCGCGGGCGCTCAGCAGCCGACGCCAGAACGAACCTTGGCCGCCGACGGACATGTCCATGGCGGCATGCCCTTCCATGGAGCCGGCGATGCCGCGTTCGGCATGCTTGCGCGCCTCGCGGACGAGCCGGGGCGTCAGCAAGCGCCGGAACAGCAGCGCGAGGACCACGATCATGATCGGTCCGCCGACGAACTCGGCGGCAGTGAACTGCCAGCCCAGCAGCAGTGCCAGGATCAGGCCGAGTTCGATCACCAGGTTCGTGGATGCGATCTCGAAGGCCATCGCAGCGGTGAAGTTCGCGCCTTTGCGGAACAGTGAGCGGGCGAGCGCCACCGCGGCGTAGGAGCAAGAGGACGACGCCGCGCCCAATGCGGTAGCGGTGGCGAGGCTGCGGGGTCGGTCGTCGGGGAGCAAGGCGGCGATGGTGGACTTGTGAACGAGTGACTCGACCACCGCCGACAAGGCGAAGCCGAGGATCAGAGACCAGGTGACCTGCCAGGTCATCGTCCCGGCAATGCGCAACGCGTGCAGCAAGCCGTCCCAGATCGAGCTCATAACCCGACGGTACCCCTGCGGGGTATGCTGGACGTTTCTGAAGGAGGCGCCGGTGCACGGCTACACGGCGAACAAGGACGACTACCTCAAGCGACTTCGCCGCATCGAGGGGCAGGTGCGCGGCATCGCCAAAATGGTGGACGAGGACAAGTACTGCATCGACATCCTCACCCAGGTGAGCGCCGCCACGAAGGCGCTGCAGTCGGTGGCCCTGCGTCTGCTCGAGGAGCACATGGGCAGTTGTGTGGTCGACGCGGCCCGGGCCGGTGGTCCGGAGGCCGACGCCAAGGTGCGCGAGGCCGCCGACGCGATCGCTCGGCTGGTCCGCTCCTGAGTTCTCAGCGCTTCTCGGGGGTCCGTGCGTTCCGCGCGCGGGTGCGCGGCCTGCCCGGTGGCTGGGTGGCGTGGCGCGTAGCGGTGTCGTTGCTCGGCGTCGCGGTGATCGCCATCGGCGTCATCCTGCTGCCGTTGCCGGGACCGGGCTGGGTAGTCATCTTCGCCGGACTCGGACTCCTCGCAACCGAATACGTCTGGGCGGCACGGCTGCTGAAGTGGGTTCGGACGAAGGTCGTGGAATGGACGCGCTGGCTCGCTGGCCAGCCGGTGTGGGTCCGCGTGGTCTTTGGTGTGGTGACCTTCGCCGTGGTGGCCGCCATCATCTGGGCGGCGTGGTACCTGGCCGGTAGACCGGGCCTGTAATCTAGGCACGGCCGCGCGGCGATTTCGCTGCCGCAGGTCCGTCCCGGGCGATTAGCTCAGCGGGAGAGCACTGCCTTCACACGGCAGGGGTCACTGGTTCGATCCCAGTATCGCCCACCAGTGGTGATGCCACTGTTGCGCGGAGTCACCGCGGAGGACCATCCCGGGGGCCCGATTCACGTGTCCGTGTGGTGGGCCGGCCGGTTGGCGCTGGGCGGCGCGTCGTTGCGCAGTCGGCTGTACAGATAGCCGTCGCGCCACTGGCCGGCTCGGAACTCGCACGCACGCACCACGCCCTCGAAGGCAAAGCCGGCTTTCTCCAGCGATTTCTGCTCGGCGAGGTTCTCGGGGTGCGTGGCGGCCTGGATGCGCTGCACGGGCGTGTGCTCGAACAGATACTCGCTGAGCATCGCCTGTGCCCGCCAGCCGATGCCCTGTTCGCGCCATTCCGGTAGCAGCGCGATGCCGATCTCCCAATAGCGTGTCCTGCCATCGAACGAGCCGGCGCGGTAGCTGACCAAACCCGCAACCTGATCATCATCGACTTCGACTATCAACCGGCCGTCGTCCGTGCCGAGGTAGCCGTCGGTGGCAAACCGCCGAGCCGGCTCCTGCGCATCCCGGTATCCCGCCCAGTCGAGGCCAATCAGCCCGGGCTCAATGAGGAAGCGTCGAAACATTGCCAGGTCGTCCTCGACAACCGGCCGCAAGCGAATCTCGCCGTCACCCACGATGACCGACCGTAGCAATACCCAGGCCACCGTCGGCGTAGACCGCCGCCAATGCGAGTCGCGGGCGACACGAGTGGCGCTCATGCCGCGCACC
>DATFTS010000614.1:0-1591 GCA_035261645.1 Jatrophihabitans sp.
ATGCAAGGTCGACGGCCACGGTTCCGCCAGGGTGGTTGTACTTGATGGCGTTGAAGATCAGGTTGTTGATCAGCCGGTCGAGCAGCGGCTCCTCGCCGACGGCGACGACCGGTACCAGCGACGCCGTGATCTCGACCTCGCGCTCCTTTGCAGCCGGCCGGAGCAGGTCGACAACTGCGGCGACGCTCACGTCCAAGCGCAACGCCGTGTTGGCCATCAGGCCGCGCTCGGTCTCGGCAAGCGTCAGCAGCCCGTCGACGAGCTTCTCGTTCCGTTCGTTGGTCGCCAGCAGCTGACGAGCGAGCAGCGCGAGCTGCTCCTCGGTAAGAGCCGATGAGAGGCTGACCTCGATCAGCGCCCGCTGCGTGGCGAGGGGCGTACGTAGCTCGTGCGACGCGTTGGACGCGAACCGGCGCTGGGCCTCGTAGCCGTCTGCGAGCCGGTCGAGCATCGCGTCGATCTCGTCGGACAGCCGTCGCGTCTCGTCCCGCGGCCCGTCCGCGCGCAGTCGAAGGCCGAGGCTGTTCGGCCCGAACCGGCCCACCGTGTTCGCGATCTCGCGCACCGGCTGCACCACCCACAGTGCAAGCAGGTACGCCACGCCGACCACGAGCACAGTGGCGATGATCAAGGTGACCCACGCGGTAGTGACGCTGTAGGCGCCGCAGCTGTTGAAGTAGCTGCGCCATGACCCGTCGCATGCCGCGTACCCGCTGCGGTAGTGCCGGATGAGATTGATCCCGGTGAACACTGACAGGTCGAGGTAGTAGTACGCCAGCGGCCAGCTCACGATGATGGCGAGGACGGCGCGGCGGCGGGGCGTGAAACGCACGTCCTACTCCCCGAACCGGTAGCCCACGCGCGGCACCGTGTGCACGATGGGTGGATCGTCGAGTTTACGGCGAAGAGTCATCACCGCCACCCGGACGGCGTTGGTGAAGGGGTCGGCGTGCTCGTCCCACGCCTTCTCGAGCAGTTCCTCGGCGCTGACGACCGCACCGGCCGAACGCATCAGCACCGAGAGGACGGCGAACTCCTTCGGGGTCAGGTCGAGCAGTCGGCCGTCGCGAAAGGCCCGGTGCCGTGGGATGTCCAGCACCACCCCGAATGCATCGAGCACCGGCGGGGAACCGATCGGTGGACGCCGGGCGAGCGCCTGGATACGGGCGACGAGCTCGGCAAAGGCGAACGGCTTGGTGAGGTAGTCGTCGGCGCCGAGGCCAAGCCCGTCGACGCGGTCGCGGATTCCACCCGCCGCGGTGAGGATCAGGATCCGGGTGCCGACGGAGGTGTCCACCGCCCACCTGCACACCTCGTCGCCGGTGGCCTTCGGCATGTCCCGGTCCAGCACTGCCACGTCATAGCGGTTGACGCCGAGTCGCTCGATTGCGGTCTCGCCGTCGTAGCAGACGTCGACGGCCATCGCGAACTTGCGCAGGCCTTCGGCGACCGTGTCGGCGAGCAGTTGCTCGTCGTCGGCGAGAAGGACGCGCACTGTTCCTGCCTCTGGTCTCGGCGGTCTGATGGAGAATGCCGTGGGCGACATAAGCGGGGCATAAAGACCCGCTGAACGTTGACGATAACGCCGCTG
>DATFTS010000615.1:0-6940 GCA_035261645.1 Jatrophihabitans sp.
GCCCTATGACGCGCGAGTTGGTCCCGGAGTACTGGCGTTGGGAGCAAGACCCGCAGGTCATCGTCGGGTACGGCCGGCAGACTCCCGAGTCACTCGAGGCGCGCATCGCCGGATACGACGGCCAGGCACGCAACACCCAGCGCCAGGCCCGCTTCACCGTCTACGACCTGACCACCGACGGTGGTCCCCGACCGGTCGGCACCACCGCGCTGCTGATCGACCACCAGGTGCGCACCGCCGAGTACATCATCCTGCTCGGTCCAGAAGGTCGCGGGCGCGGTCTGGCCCGCGAGGCCACTCAACTCACCCTCGACTACGCCTTCCACGTCACCAATCTGCGGGCGGTGTGGCTGAAGGTTCTCGAACACAACACCGCCGGAGTCCGCGCCTACGAGGGCGCCGGATTCAAGCAGGTCGGGCGGATGCGCAGAGCCGGACACTGGCTCGGCGCCGAGTGCGTGACGTACCCGGGCAGCGTCATCTGGCAGTCGCGGGGTTTTTCGCGGGCCACCTACGGTGGCCGTTGTGCCGCGCCGGACCAGGTCGGCATTGCCGCATTGGCGCACCGCCCGCCATTTCTCCGGGGCCGTGCCACGCGCGACGTCAGTTCGCCCGGGGTCGAGTGCCCCGAACCCCACAGGACGGTTGCAACTCGGCAACCTCGTCGGCACATCCTCGGCACAGCCGTCGGCACGCCCTCGGCACGGATAGTTGGTTCTGGCTGGTCGCGGCCGAACACGGCGGAACACGCAGGTAAGGCCCCTGACGGCGCACTCGCTGGTCAGAGGCCTTGTTTTGCTGGTCGGATGGCTGGCCCGGGTGGTGCCCCCGGCAGTGGTGCCCCCGGCAGGATTCGAACTTGCGCTCCCGCCTCCAGAGGGCGGCTGCGATTCACGCGTGACCAGGGAGCTTGCTTGGGGCCGGTCCTGTTGGCCCAGGGCTGGCCCATGGTTTGGGGCTGAGCGGGTGACCGGCAGGCGGTCTGCCAGCACAGCCAAGATCGCCGCAGCAGCTCATCTCACCAGCCAGCACGGCAAGCACGATCCGCGTCTTCGCCTCCACCGACAGTCGAGAACCGGCGCCAGGCCCCGGCCAGCAAGTCGGCCGCACCTGCTCAGCGACCGCGCGGCGCGCTCCGCAGCTATTGACTGATAACCGGGAGCTCGACGTGCAGCGAAGTGCCTCTGCCCAGCGGGCTCACGATCGCGATCGTGCCGCCGAGCGCCGCGACGCGGTCTGTCAGCCCGGTCAGTCCAGACCCCCGCGCGGGATCCGCTCCGCCCACGCCGTCGTCGTCGATTCTCAGCTGCAGCGTGCCATCGTGCACGTGGGCAGTGACCTCGACGTTCGATGCCTGCGCGTGCTTTGCCGCGTTGGTGAGCGCCTCGGAGACGACGTAGTACGCTCCGACCTCGACGTGGTCGGCTAGCCGTTCGTCGACCGAAAGGTTCAGCTTGACGGGGACCGCCGAGCGACGCGCGAGTACCCTCACCGCAGGCGTCAGACCGCCCTCGGAGAGGACCGCCGGGTGGATGCCGCGTGAGAGCTCCTGCAGGTCGTCGAGCGCGCCTGCGAGGCCCTGTCGGACGCCTGCCAGCTGTGCGATGAGCTGGTTGTCCTCACGCGGCGCGATCGCCTGCACGCCGTCCAGCTCCAGCGCAAGCGATACCAGTCGCTGCTGAACGCCGTCGTGGAGGTCACGCTCGAAGCGCCGCCGTGCGTCGTCGGACGCGGCGACCAGGCGCGCGCGCGAGGCGACCAGCTCGGCGCGGTGGCCGGCGTTCGCAATGGCGATGCCAAGCAGCTGGCCGAACTGAGCCATTCGCTGCTCGGTGTCCCCCGGCGGCGGCTCCTCCCAGGGCCAGCCCGCCGAGACGACGCCCCAGAGCCGGCCGTCCACGACGATCGGCGCTGCGACGGCCACCTGCACATCTGCGGCGCGGGCCAGCTCTGCGATGACGCCGCGCGCTCCCTCGTAGCTCTCAATCCGGGCGGACCGCTCGGCGCTGCGCACCGTCGCCTCCACGCTGTCGCCCTCGTGGCTTATCCGCGTACCGGGAGCGACCTTCTGCCCGCGCGAGCTGCGATGCGCGAGCACGGTGAGCCCGGCGCCGGGCTCGTAGCGGCACATGACGACATGATCGGCGCCTGACAGCCCCTCCATCTCCGCGGCCACGGCGTCGAAGACCGCAGCCGATGATGCCCCTTCGGCGACGAGCGTCGCCACCCGCCGCAGCGCGGCCTGTTCCTGGGCCAGCCGCTCCACCTCCGCGCGGGCCTCGGCGTTCGCAATCGCCGTGGCTATCAGCTCCGTGAACTGGCCCATGCGCGACTCGGTATCCGCCGGCAGCGGCTCGTCCTGAGTCGTCCCCGCCGTCATGGCACCCCACAACCGGCCTGCCACCTGGATGGGCACAGCGACGGCGGAGCGAATACCGATCGAGCGGACGGACTCCGCGACCGGGCCGCTCGTCGTCGCATAGTCGTCGATCCGCGCAGGCTGCCCCGTCCGCAACAACCGGGAGGCAACGCTGTCGTCTCCCAGCGAGTGCCGCGAGCCTGTCGGGAAGGCGTCCTCAGCCTCGCCCCAGCTGCTCACCACGACCCCGCTGTCGCCCTCGTAGCGCAGCATCCGGATCTCGTCCGTGCCAAGCAGCCGCCCGATCTCTTCCGCGATCGCGCTGAAGACCTCGGCTTGAGGCGCTTGGCGGGCGACGAGCGTCGCCACCCGCCGCAGGGCCGCCTGCTCGCCGGCGAGACGTGCCAGCTCGGCCTCGGCCTGGTGGCGGTCCGTCACATCGCGCGCGACCGCATACATGGCCCTGTCCTCGACAGCAGGCGTCGATGTCCATTCAAGTACCCGGTGCGAACCGTCCTTGCGCACGAACCGGTTCTCGAACGACAGCGTCGTCTTGCCCTGGCCGATCGCGGCCGTCTCCGCCGCTGTCCGCTCGCGATCGTCGGGGTGGACGAAGTCGACATACGGCCGGGCGAGGAGCTCTCCCTCGGTATAACCCAGAGTCCGCTCGACGGCGGGATTGACGCGGGTGAAGTACCCCTCGAAGTTGGCCACGGTGATCAGGTCGGACGACAGCATGAAGATGCGATCGACTTCCTGCTGCGCCCTGGCGCGCCGCGCCGCGCTGACGCCGAGCGCCGCCGCGAGGGCGGCGAGGACCAAGCCGGCGGCGAGGATGATCCACGGCAGCACCGCCGCGGCGCCGGAGACAGATTCCAGCGGTACGACGACGTCAAATCGCTGTCCCGCCTCGGTGAATGTCGTACGGACGGTTGGCGCGCCCGCAGGACCTGCCGTCGCTGCGCCGCTGGCGGCGAGCTGCACCGCTGGCGTGTCCGCGGCCGCAGCACGCAGCGACTCACCCGATACGAACACGACCGCGAATCCCGGTGCGACGACGCCCCCGCGCTGAGTCAAGCTGACCAGAAAGAGCCCCTTCGTCCCGTCTCTCAGGGCGGCCAGCTGAGTTGCGCTTGGCTGATGAAGCGCGCGGGCACGAAGGAGCGCACCAGCCATCCCCGATTCACCGCCGAGATCGAGCCCTGCCACGGTGATCGGGGGGATGCCAGAGACCAGCGTTGCCGGCAGGTAGGAGGACCGCGATTCGACGGGCACGATCCTGCGTCGCTGGTCGCGCGTCACGATGGGATGGCCGGTCCGTTGCTCGTACGCCGCGCGGTCCGCCGCCCCGACCTCCTCAACCCACCCAGCGCCGGGGAAGCCTGCCGGGCCGAGCCACCTCGCTGCATTGCTGGCGAACTCCTCATCGGTAACGCTGGTCTCGCCGACGCTCGCCATGTACCGGCCGAGACTCGCGGCGAGGGTGGCCGCGTCCGCGACACGCGCGTGGATCTGGGCGGCCGCGACCTCAGCCTGATGCTCGGAGTCGCGTTGCGCGTCTCGCTCGCCGATCAGGCGGGCCCCGAAGAAACCGGCAATGGTCAGCCCGAGGACCAGCGCTAGCGGTGCGATGCGCCGCGGCGCGATACGCCAACGCGTCGGGACCACCACCCCAGTCTGCTCCGTCGCAATAGCCGGGCATAGGGCGGTTGGGAAGGTCGGAGCCGGTGGGCTAGCGTCGAAAGATGACGATCCGGCTGTCCCGTCGGTCGTTCCTGACGTCCGCGGCAGCGGTGACGGTAGCGGCGCCGTTCGCGGGCTCGCTGATCGCGGGCTGCGGTCACGGCGCGCGAAACCCTGATCAGCTGGTTGTCGCGGCGGCGACGACCCCGCCGAGCCTCGACTGGGAGCTCGTGTTCGGCAAGGAGGTGTACGACCACGTCTTCAACTTGAATGACCGGCTGACCCGCTGGAAGCAGGTCCCGGCTCCCGAAGAACCGGGCGGCTTCGACCTCGCTTGGCAGGCCGAGAACTTCGAGGACATCACCGAGCCGCGCATGGCCGAGGGCTGGGAGGTCACCAATGGTGGGCGGACCTACACGTTTTCGCTACGCAGGGGGTGGCCGAGCCACGCCGGGAACGAGTTCACCGCCGCGGACGTGAAGTGGACATTCGACCGGAGCTTCGCGCTTCACGGCATCACGAGCTTCTTCAACGAGCTGGCCAAGATCGAGCGGCCGGAGGACGTAAGGGTCCTCGACCGGTACACGGTCCGCATCGATCTGGCGGAGCCTGGGCCAGACCTGCTGCTCACGATGAGCACGTTCTGGCGTGCGATCGTCGACTCGAAGTCGGCCGAAAGCCATGCCACCGCCGCCGATCCCTGGGCGACGAGCTGGATGAAGAGCCATGACGTCGGCTTCGGCCCATACAAGCTCGCCGAGCTCAGTCCGGGGCACCAGGTCGTGTGGGAGGCCCACAAGGAGCATCCCTTCCCGCCCGTGCTCGACCAGATCACCTTCCGGCAGGCGCCGGAGTCGTCCACCCGGCTGGCCATGCTCATGAGCGGAGACGCGCAGGTCGCTCAGTACTTGCTGCCCACGGACATGCAAGGGGCGCAGAAGCGCGACGAGCTGCGCCTGTGGAACTTCCAGGGCTACGCGATCCACTCGTGCCAGATGATCACGAGGTACCCACCGCTCGACGACGTCCGCGTTCGGCGGGCTCTGTCCTACGCAACGCCGTACCAGAGGATCATCGAGCAGGTGTACCAAGGGTTCGCCGGGCCGGCGTACGGCCCGCTCTCGGACCACGCCGCCGGGTTCGACCCCAACCGGAGCCCCTTCACCTACGACCCGGATCGGGCGCGCGAGCTGCTGCGTGAGGCGGGCCATCCGAACGGGTTCAGGACCAAGTTGGCCTACAGTGCGGCGGAGCCGCTCGGAGAGGCCGTGAGCGCGCAGCTGCGGGGCGCCTTCTCGGACGTCGGCGTGACACTCGACCTCGAGGCGCTTCCAGCCTCCACGTTCACAGACGCACTGTTCCACGGTGAACGGCCGATGTTCTTCGAGAGCATCGGAGCCGATTCGCCGGACCCGGCCTACGCCCTGGCGGTCTTCTACCAGTCCAACAGCTCCAACAACTGGAGCGGGTACAAGAGCGCTGGAACCGACGCTTGCCTGGCCGATGCGGGGCAGCCGCGACTCACATGGGGACAGCGGGTCGAGGAGCACAAGCGCTGCGCAGAGATCGTCGCGAACGATGCCCCGTGGCTCTGGATCGCCCAGCCCGGCTTCCAGGTGAGTACGCGTCGCGACGTGACCGGGATCAACTGGTACGCCGGCGAGGCGGTCGACTGGAGCAAGGTCGGCTATACGAGCTGATCACCAGCAGCGTGTCTCCCCCTCATCCGCGGTGATGCTCTGCACGCCGGGCTCGGGTGTGGCGGAGATCAGCACGACGCCCGTGTCAAGGAAGTCGCGACCCGGCGTCGGCGTCGGCTTGGTCCCGTCGTGGAGGTAACTGAACACGGCCTGCACGCCGAGCTCGCCCATTTTGAACGGGAACTGCTGGGCCACCGCGCCGAAATCGCCCGACTGCACGGACCTGACACCGCGGCAGCTGCCGTCAATGGACGTCACGACGGCGTCCTTGATGCCGGCGGCCTTGAGCGCCTGCACCGCGCCGGTGCCCGACGCCTCGTTCGCCGTGAAGACGACGTCGATCTTCGGGTTGACGGATAGGCACTTCTCCATCGCCGATCGCCCGCCGTCCACCGCGCCGGCGGTGGCGCCGTGGCAGACGACCTCGTAGGTGCCGCCGCCGGCGTGCGTGCCCGTCTTCGGTTCGCCGCCGTTACGCTGGGGATCGGGCTTGATGCCCATTCCCCAGAGGAAGCCATGATCGCGCTCAAGATCGACGCTGACGATCTTGTCGTTGAACAGGTCGAGCATCGCGATGCTCGCGTGCCTGTCCTTGAACCGCGCGGCCGTCCACTGCCCGATCAGCTTGCCGGCCTCAAGGTTGTCCGAGGCAAATGTGCCGTCCACGAGGCTGACAGGATCCGTCGGGGTGTCGAGCGCAAGGACGAACAGTCCCTGATCGCGCGCCTTCTTGATGGCACCGAACACCGCCGGCCCGTTGTGGGCGATCAGGATCGCCTTATCGCCGCGCGAGATCGCGTCCTCGATGGCCTGGATCTGGCTCTCGGTGTCGGTCTGGTCGCGCCCCGACTCGATCGTCAGATCGAGCTGCGTGCGCTCCGCGCCGGCCATGGCGCCGTCGACCATCGCAACCCAGAACGGGTTGCTCGGATCCTTCGTGACCAGGGTGATCCCGATCGGCCCGGATCCATTGCCGCCGCCGGCGCCGTCGCCTGACCCGCCACCACATGCGACCAGCGCCAAAACCGCCCCGATACCCGCGGCGGCGCCAGCGCGGCGGCGCCACTCCCTCGCAGCCAAGACCAGCGCCTCCCTCCTCCTGGAGCTCTTCGTGACCGGCGGTAGGCGACGCGAAGTTCCACCCCCGACCGTCGGCGGGGCGCCATCGCCCTGGCACGTGTAGCACGACCGGTACGCC
>DATFTS010000616.1:0-1616 GCA_035261645.1 Jatrophihabitans sp.
TCGGTGTCGGTCTCGCTGACGAGTTCGACGCCGGACTGTTCGAGTTCGGTGCGCAGCCGCGCGTAGTTCTCGATGATCCCGTTGTGGATCACGGCCACGCGGCCGCTGGCGTCAGTGTGCGGGTGGGCGTTGCGGTCGTTGGGCGCGCCGTGGGTCGCCCAGCGGGTGTGCCCGATGCCGGTGCTGCCGTCGAAGGGATGGTCCGCTAGCTCCTTGTCGAGGTTCTCGATGCGGCCCGCCTTCTTGGCGACGTGCAGCGTTTCCCCATCGACGATCGCGACCCCCGCGGAGTCGTATCCGCGGTACTCGAGACGCCGCAGCCCCTCGACCACGATGTCGAGTGCTGGGCGCTGTCCGACGTATCCGACGATTCCGCACACAGGCATCAGGGTAACTGGGCGAGCCGGCCGCACCGGCGCACCGCACGTCCCGCGCCTTTCCTCCGCTGTGGACGCTCTCGCCGACCGCGGCGCGTACCGAGCGCAGGAAAAGTGGCGACTGTGACGCCGCTCTCCTGATGATCGGGCGTGGCCCGAGTGTCATACGGTGCAGGACATGACGGACGAGGCGGACCGGCACGCGTGGGAGAAACCCGGGGCGCACGAGGTGGCGCCCGGCGTGCATCGGATCCCGCTTCCGCTGCCCGGCGACTCCCTGAAGGCCGTCAACATCTACGCGATCAGCGACGGGGCGCAGGTCGTCCTGATCGACGGCGGCTGGGCGCTGGACGAGGCCGAGCAGTTGCTTGCCAGCAGCCTCGCGACGATCGGTTACGAGCTGGGCGACGTCCGCGAGTTCCTCGTCACGCACCTGCATCGCGACCACTACACGCAGGCCGTCGCGCTGCGCCGCCACCACGGCGGGTCGGTCTCCGTGGGCGAGGGCGAACGCGCCTGCCTCGAGCTGATCCGCACCATCGAGACCCACCCGGACATCGCCCGGCTGCACGAAGCCGGCGCGCTGGAGCTCTCCCGCATGCTTGCCGAATGGCGCGGCGAGCGAGAGCTCACCAACTGGGAGGACCCCGACCGCTGGCTCACCAACGGGGTTGACATCCCGCTGGACACCCGCACGCTGCGGGTGATCGCGACGCCGGGGCACACCCGCGGCCATGTCGTCTTCCACGACGCCGCCGCGCAGGCGCTGTTCGCGGGCGACCACGTGCTGCCGCACATCACGCCGTCGATCGGTGTGGAACTGAACCGGCCGCCTTCTCCCCTGCGCGACTATCTTGCGTCACTCGAGCTGATCCGGGAGCTGCCCGACGCCCGCCTGCTGCCGGCGCATGGCCCGGTCACCACGTCGGTGCACGAGCGCATCGACGAACTGCTCGCCCACCACGAACAGCGACTCGACGCGACTGCCGCCGCGGTCCAGCGCGGTGCCCACACCGCATTCGAGGTGGCCAAGGCGCTGCCATGGACCCGCAGGCAGCGGCGCTTGGACGAGCTGGACTGGTTCAACCAGATCCTTGCAATCTTCGAGACACTGGCGCACTTGCGGGTGCTCGCCGAGCGTGCCCTGCTGAGCGAGTCCACGGTGGATGGCGTCGCCCACTTCGTCGTGGGGTGAAAGCAGGCCCGGTTACGGCTGGCCGGCGGTCGTTGTGGCCGTGC
>DATFTS010000617.1:0-2142 GCA_035261645.1 Jatrophihabitans sp.
GCCTTCGTGAACATGACACCGAGCACGCAGTACTTCGCGCTGTCCCGTCCCGAGCGCCCCGCCGGAGCACCGCAGCGCCGCGGCCTGTTCGCACCTCGCCCGCCGGCCACGCCGCGCACCGGCTCGTCCGGCGCCCGCTCATCCGCGGTCGGCTCGCGGGCGAAGTCGGTGCTGAACTCGAGTGCGACCACTCGAGGTGAGGCGTACATCCAGAAGCAGCGGGCGAAGAAGCGCGCCAGTGCCAACGCCGAATCGGTCGCCCGCGGTGCCGAGCTGGCGCGCAACCGGGCGAAGGCGAGCAAGTCCCGCCGGATCGAGAGCTGAGGTCGGTTTCGTAGGCTCTGGCGCATGTCCGACCGCGCCGAGCTGCTGCAGCTGATCAAAGAACTCGCCGTCGTGCACGGCAAGGTGATCCTCTCCTCCGGTCGCGAGGCCGACTACTACCTCGATCTGCGACGGATAGCCCTGCACCGGCACGCCGCTCCGCTGGTGGGTCGCGTGATGCTCGAGGTGACCGGAGGCTGGGATTTCGAGGCAGCCGGCGGGCTGACGCTTGGGGCCGATCCGGTTGCCACAGCGATGCTGCATGCCTCGGCCGGGCGCGTCGACGCCTTCATTGTGCGCAAGGAAGGCAAGGCGCACGGGCTGCAGCGACGGATCGAGGGCCCGGACGTGACCGGGCGCAACGTCGTGGCGGTCGAGGACACCTCGACGACCGGATCCAGCGTGCTGACCGCCGTGGACGCGCTGCGCGAGGCGGGGGCGCGCGTCGTCGGCGTTGCGACCATCGTCGATCGGGGTGCGCGCGCAGCGGTAGAGGCCGCCGGCCTGGAGTACCGCACCGCGTACACCCTCGCCGATCTCGGCCTGTCGTAGGCGTGGACGAGCCGATCGGTGTCGGGCCGCATCCGCTGCCGTGGCCGGACGATCCGCGCCTCGACCCGGAGCTGCTGCGCGACGGCGACCGGCGCAACGTCGTCGATCGGTACCGCTACTGGAGCCTTGAGGCGATCATCGCCGACCTCGACACTCGCCGGCATCCGTTCGCGGTAGCGATCGAGAACTGGCGGCACGACCTGAACATCGGCACCGTCGTGCGCACTGCCAACGCCTTCCTCGCCCGCGAAGTGATCGTCGTCGGCAACCGGCGCTGGAACCGGCGCGGCGCGATGGTGACCGATCGCTACCAGCACATCCGGCACGTCCCGACGGCGGCTGATCTTGCGCAGTACGCGACCGAGACCGGCTACGAGATCGTCGGTGTCGACAACCTGCCCGGTTCCGTGCCGTTGGAGACGTTCGCGCTGCCGCGATCTGCGCTGTTCCTGTTCGGGCAGGAGGGGACGGGCCTAAGCGAGGACGCCCGCGATGTCGCGGGCACGGTGTGCTCGATCGCGCAGTTCGGGTCGACCCGCTCGATCAACGCCGGCGTCGCCGCCGGGATCGCGATGCACGCCTGGATCCGCCAGTTCGTCACTCCTGGGCCAGCAGGTAGCGACCGAAATGCGGGACGGTGAACGCGATGCGCCCGCGCTGGCCGGAGTAGACGAGGCCCTTCTTAAGCAGCCCGTCGCGGGCGGGGGACAGCGACTGCGGTGGCCGTCCGAGACACTTCGCGACGTCCGATGTGGGCACCGCGTCCGAATCGGGGCCGGCGACGTCGGCCATGGCACGCAGGTACTCGCGCTCGGCCGGTGTGGCGCGCTCGTAGCGCGAACCGAAGAACCCCACCCCGAGCTCCGCCTCCGCCTCCGGCGCGGCCACCGCGACGTCCGCCGCCGTGATCGGAGAACCCGGGGCGACGTCCCACGCAACCTTGCCGTACGCCTGAATGAAGTACGGATAGCCGCCGGTCGCCGCGTACATCGCGTCGAGCGCGTCGTCGGCGAAGTCGGCGCTCTCGTCCCGGGCCGGCGCGCGCAGCGCGAGGTCGTGGGCGGCGCGGTCGAGCCGGTCGATCCGGGCGTAGCGGAACAGCCGCTCGGAGTACGACTTTGCCGATGACAGAACGGTGGGCAGGTGGGGTAGTCCGGCTCCGACGACGACGAGCGGGAGCGCGCGCTGCGACACCTCGTGGCACGCGGCGCACATGGCGGACATGTCTGCGGTGCCGACGTCCTGCATCTCGTCGATGAACACCGC
>DATFTS010000618.1:0-2859 GCA_035261645.1 Jatrophihabitans sp.
TGAGGTCGACGCCCAGGTTCTTCGCGAGCTTGCGCACCGGAGGCTTGGCCAGGACCCTGTGGACGGTCCGCCCGCGGGCCGGCTCGGCCGGTTCCTCGGCGTGCGGGGCAGGTGCCGAGTGGGCCCCGCTGTCGGGCGGCAGGTTGAAGGAAGCCTGCGCGCCGGCGACCGCACCCTCGGGCCGGCGACGGCGTCGACGACCGGTCTCCTCGCGCGGGCCGTAGCCGACAAGGGTCATCTGCTTCTCTTCGCCCGGCAGTGCGCCCTCACCGGGAATGCCCGGCACGGCGACACCGGTCTCGCCCGGCAGGCCGGGGACGAGGTCCTCCTCGGCCCGGCTCGGCACGTTCTCGGCGGCGTCCGGGCCGGCTGCGCCACCTGTCTCGATGGAGATGATCGCGGTGCCGACCGGAACGGTCTCGCCCTCGGCGGCGTGCAGCGCGGTGACCACGCCGGCGTACGGCGACGGCAGCTCCACCGCCGCCTTGACGGTCTCGACCTCGGCGATGGTGTCGTTCACCTCGACGTGATCCCCGACCGCGACCGTCCACTTGAGGATGTCTCCCTCGGTGAGACCTTCACCGAGATCGGGCAGCTTGAACTGCTCAATAGCCACCGTCAGTACTCCATGATCTTGTCGACGGCGTCGAGGACGCGGTCGAGGTTGGGCAGCCATTCGTGCTCGAGGCGGCTCGGCGGGTACTGGGTGTCGTAACCCGTGACGCGCAACACCGGTGCCTCGAGTGAGTAGAACGCCTGCTCGGTGACGCGCGCGGCGAGTTCGGCGCCGACGCCGAAGCTGCGCGGCGCCTCATGGACGACGATCAGTCGGCCGGTGCGCCGGACCGAGTCGAGCACCGTCGCCATGTCCAGCGGCGAAACGGAGCGCAGGTCGATCACCTCGAGTTCGATGCCGTCTTCGGCCGCGGCTTTCGCCGACTCGAGCAGCGTCGAGACCGTCGCGCCGTAGCCCGCGACGGTGACGTGCTGGCCTGGACGCACGACTTTCGCCGCGTAGAGGGGCGTAGGTGCGTCCGCAACCGGGGCCTTCGTCGCGTGGTAAAGCCGCTTCGGTTCGATGAAGATCACCGGGTCGTCATCGGCGATGGCGTCTTGGATCATCCAGTAGGCGTCCGACGGGTTCGAACACGCCACCACCTTGAGCCCGGCGGTGTGCGCGAAGTACGTCTCGACCGACTCGCTGTGGTGCTCCACCGCACCGATGCCGCCGCCGGACGGGATCCGCACGGTGATCGGCATCTTCACCAGGCCCGCCGAGCGGTTGTGGAACTTCGCCACCTGGTTGACGATCTGGTCGAAGCCGGGGAAGACGAAGCCGTCGAACTGGATCTCGCAGACGGGCCGGTAGCCGCGGATCGCGAGGCCGACAGCCGTGCCGATGATGCCGGATTCGGCCAGCGGCGTGTCGATGACGCGGTCCTCGCCGAAGTCCTTCTGCAGGCCGTCGGTGATCCGGAAGACGCCGCCGAGCTTGCCGACGTCCTCACCCATGATCACGACTTTTGAGTCGGCCTCCATCGCCTTGCGAAGGCCCTCGTTGAGCGCCTTCGCCATCGTCATCGGGGCGGTCATGCGTTCACCGCCGATACGAACTCGACGAAGTCGTCGCGCTGCTCGCGCAACTCGTCTGGCATGTTCACCTGGACGTTCGCGAACACCGACTCAGGACTGGGGTCGGGAAGCGTGCGGCATCCGGACCGGACGTGTTCGGCCAGCTTGCGAGCTTCCTGCTCCACCTCGTCGAAGAAGTCGCCGGGCAGCCTGGCCTCCCGGGTGAGATAGGCGCGGACTCGCTCGATCGGGTCCTTCAACTTCCACGTCTCCGCCTCGCTGCCAAGCCGGTAGCGGCGCGGATCGTCGTTCGTGGTGTGCGGGTTCATCCGGTACGTGAACGCCTCGATAAGCGTCGGCCCCTGTGCGTTGCGCGCGTCATCGAGCGCCTTGCGGGTGACCGCGTAGCAGGCCAGCACGTCGTTGCCGTCGACGCGGACGCCTGGGAAGCCGAAGCCGCTGGCGCGCTGGTAAAGCGGAACCCGGCTCTGCCGCTCGACCGGCTCGCTGATCGCCCACTGGTTGTTCTGGCACAAGAAGACGACCGGCAGGTTGCCCGCCCCTGCCCAGACGAACGCCTCGTTGACGTCGCCTTGGCTGGACGCGCCGTCGCCGAAGAACGCCAGCACGGCGGTGTCGCGGTCGGGGTCGCCGGTGCCGACCGCGCCGTCGCGAACGACGCCCATTGCGTAGCCCGCGGCGTGCAGGGTCTGCGCCCCGATGACGATCGTGTAGAGGTTGAAGTTGTGCTCGCGCGGGTCGAACCCGCCGAGGTTCGTGCCGCGGAACAGGCCGAGCAGTGTCAGCGGATCGACGCCGCGGCACCACGCCACGCCGTGCTCGCGGTAGGTCGGGAACGCCATGTCGTGCGGCCGCAGCGCGCGCCCCGCGCCGATCTGCGCGCCTTCCTGCCCGAGCAGGCTGGCCCAAAGGCCCAGCTCGCCCTGCCGTTGCAGGGCGATCGCCTCGGTGTCGATGCGTCGGACCAGGACGAGGTCGCGGTAGAGACTCGCGATCTGCTCGTCGGAGACGTCCAACGGGAAGTCCGGATGCTCAACGCGCTGGCCCTCGGGCGTCAGCAGTTGGACCATGTCCGGTTCGGGTTGAACGGCATGCACGTGCTCGGTCATCGGGCTCCTCGCGTCGAACGCCGGACGGGGTCGCCGTTCCGGGCGTGCCAACTTCACGGCAGTGCGTTGGTACAGGGGTGGCGCACCAGCAGAACTACCCAGGGGTTCCTACCATATCCGTGATCCGGCTCACGCCGCTGCAACAGCCAACGAGTCA
>DATFTS010000619.1:0-1927 GCA_035261645.1 Jatrophihabitans sp.
GCACAGCATTACCGAACGGGTCGAAGATCGCGCCCAGGTCCGGATCGAGCATCGTGTGGTGCACCCAGACGTTCGACTCGGGCAGCACCACATACTCAGCGAAGGCGCCGTCGCGGTTCACCCCGATCGACGAGGTTCGGATGCACAAATGGCGCCGGCCAGCCCGGCAGTTGCGGCAGGTGCCGCATACCACGTGCCCCTCGCCGCTGACGAGGTCTCCCACCGCGACGTCGCGTACCGCGCCGCCAACGGCGACCACCTCGCCGCAGAACTCATGGCCCGGGACCAGAGGCGCATCGATCGCCGTCTGCGCCCAGTGGTCCCATGCTTCGATGTGCAGGTCGGTGCCACATATGCCGGTGCGCAGCACGCGCACGGTGACGTCATCGGGCCCGGCCTTCGGCTCCGGAACGTCGATGAGCTCGAAGCCGGGCCCGGCCGCCGGCTTGTAGAGCGCCTTCACGGGGTCGCCGGTTCGCCGAGCAGTGCGTCGACGAACTGCTCCGGGTCGAACGGCGCCAGATCGTCGGCGCCCTCGCCGAGTCCGACAAGCTTCACCGGTACCCCCAGGTCGCGCTGCACGCTGATGACGATGCCGCCCTTCGCGGTGCCGTCGAGCTTGGTGAGCACGATTCCGGTGACGTCCACCACCTCGGTGAACACGCGCGCCTGGGTGAGGCCGTTCTGCCCGGTTGTCGCGTCCAGGACGAGCAGCGTCTCGTCCACCGGCCCCTGCCGTTCGACCACGCGCTTCACCTTGCCCAGCTCGTCCATCAGGCCGACCTTCGTGTGCAGCCGTCCCGCGGTGTCGATGAGCACCGTGTCGACCTGGCGCTCGGTCCCCTCCTTCACCGCGTCGAACGCTACGGATGCGGGGTCGCCGCCCTCCGGACCACGCACCGTCTCGGCACCGACCCGCGAGCCCCATGTCGCCAGCTGATCGGCCGCAGCCGCGCGGAACGTGTCAGCCGCACCGAGCAGGACAGTGCGCCCGTCCGCGACGAGCACGCGGGCGAGCTTGCCGCACGTGGTCGTCTTCCCGGTGCCGTTGACCCCGACGACCATCACGACCGCCGGACGCTCGCCGGTCGGCGTCGAGTGCAGCGTCCGGTCGAGCTCGGGCTGCAAGGCGACGACCAGCTCGTCGGCGAGCAGCGCACGCAGCTCGCCCTGCGAGCGGGTACCGAGGACCCTGGTGCGCGCGCGCAGCCGCTCGACGATCTCGGTGGTGGCGGCCACGCCGACGTCGGCGGCGAGCAACGTCTCCTCGACCTCTTCCCAGGCATCCTCGTCGAGTTTGTCGCGCGAGAGGACGGACAGTAGGCCACGGCCGAGCGCGTTTTCGGACCTGGCGAGCCGGGCGCGCAGCCGCAGCAACCGGCCGGCCGTCGGCTCCGGCGTCTCAACAGTCGGCGCCGGCGGAGGGGGCAGCTCAGGAGGCGCCTCGGCCTCGACCGGCGCGCTCGGCGGCGGCTCTAGCGTTGTCTCTGGCGGGGCCTGCGGCGGCGCGGGCGGCTCGATGCCAGTCGGCGGAGGCGGTAGTTCCCGGCGGCGGCGCCGCGGTATGACGAGCGCGGTCGCGATGAGGATCGCGACGACGACTACAGCAACAGCGATGTAGACGTAAACCACGCCTCCATCCTGTCAGCCGGCTAGTGGTTCACCAGCAGCCCGCCTAGCGACCACTGCGCCCAGGAGAGGTTCCAGTCACCGAAACCGTCCCAGCTGGGCATCAGCGGGCCGTCGGTGACCGGGTAGTTGGCCACGTCGCCGACCATGGCGAAGCCGTAGAACCACTTCGCGTCGGCGGTGAAGAGGTTCGTGCAGCCATTGGACGTGCTCATCCGGCCGATGTTCGAGTTCCACGGCGCCGCGTGGATGTACTCACCCGATCGCGTTATGCGCACCGACCAGTCGACGATCTCGT
>DATFTS010000620.1:0-3298 GCA_035261645.1 Jatrophihabitans sp.
CGGCAATCAGAACATCTCCTGTGTCGGCGACCATGCCCGGCCGACCCGGCAGATGTTCGGGGCCCGCGGTGCTCCTGGCAACACCGTCAACCACCGGACGTCGTATTGGGTGGCCAAGCACGCGCCGCGGGTGTTCGTCGAGTCGCTCGACTTCGTCTCCGGCGTCGGTTACGACCGGGCCAGTGGATCGGCCGGGCGGTTCCACGACGTGCACCGGGTCGTCACCAACCTGGCAGTGCTCGACTTCGCCACTGCCGATCACGCTATGCGAATCGCGTCCGTGCATCCCGGCGTCGCGGTCGAGGACGTGCAGGCGGCCACCGGATTCGCGCTCGTCGTCCCCGAGGACGTCCCGCCTACCCGCGAGCCGACCGACGAGGAGCTCAAGCTGCTGCGCGAGGTACTCGACCCGAACAGCATTCGGGACAAGGAGGTCCCACCGCTATGAGGACCGCACTCACCGAGCTCGTCGGCGTGCGGCATCCGCTCGTGCAGACGGGCATGGGGTGGGTCGCCGGTCCGCGCCTCGTGGCGGCGACCGCAGAGGCCGGCGGCCTCGGCATCCTGGCCAGCGCAACGATGACGTTCGACGAGCTCGTCGCGGCCATCGACGACACGCAGTCGCGCACTGACTATCCGTTCGGTGTGAACCTGCGCGCCGACGCCGCCGACGCCTCCGAGCGCGTCGACCTCCTGATCCGGCGCGGCGTGCGAGTCGCCTCCTTCGCATTGGCGCCCAAGCAGGAGTTCATCACCCGGCTCAAGGCGGCCGGCACGATGGTGATCCCGTCGATCGGCGCGGCGAAGCACGCGCGCAAGGTTGCCGACTGGGGCGCGGACGCGGTGATCGTGCAGGGCGGCGAAGGCGGCGGGCACACCGGCGGCGTGGCCACCACGCTGCTGCTGCCGTCGGTCCTCGACACGGTCGACATCCCGGTGATCGCCGCCGGCGGGTTCTTCGACGGGCGCGGGCTGGCGGCCGCACTCGCCTACGGAGCGGCGGGGGTGGCGATGGGAACCCGGTTCCTGCTCACCCGGGAGAGCACGGTGCCCGACGCGGTCAAGCAGCTCTATCTCGACCGCGGCTTGGACGGGACGGTGGTGACGAGGCGAGTGGACGGCATGCCGCACCGGGTGCTGCGGACCGAGCTCGTCGACCACCTAGAGAGGTCGAGCCGAGCGGTCGGGCTCTACCACGCCGCGCGCAACGCAGGGCGTTTCAAGCGAATGACGAAGCTGCGCTGGCGTGACATGGTCAGCGAGGGGCTGGCGAGCAAGCACGGCAAGGACCAGACCTGGGCGCAGATGATCATGGCGGCGAACACGCCGATGCTGCTGCGCGCCGGGCTCGTTGAAGGCAACACGCGGGCAGGTGTACTCGCGAGCGGCCAGGTGGTCGGCATGCTGCACGACCTGCCCACAGTGCAGGATCTCGTCGAGGGCATCGTGGCCGAGGCAGAGGCGATCATCGGCAAGCTCGCATCCGTCCTCGAGTAGTGGGCCTCACCAGCCGAGTTCGTGCAGGCGTTCGTCGTCGATGCCGAAGTGGTGCCCGACCTCGTGCACGACAGTGGTGCGCACCTCGTCGACGACCTGCTTCTCGGTGTCGCAACGGGCGCAGATCGCCAGCCGGAAGATCGTGATCTTGTCCGGCAGCACGGCGGAGTACTGCGACGTCCGCTCGGTCAGCGGCACCCCGTGGTAGAGCCCGAGCAGGTATGGGTTCGTGCCGTCCTCGACGACCACCGCCACGTTGCGCATGAACCGGCCTAACCCGGGCGGCAGGGAGTCGAGCGCCTCACCGACCATCTGCTCGAAGCGCGCCTCGGGAACGTCGATCATCAGTGGTGCTCTACGTAACCAACAGGGCGGATCACGCGTATGCGTCGACCGGCGGGCAGGCGCAGACCAGGTTGCGATCGCCGTACGCGCCGTCGATGCGGCGCACCGGTGGCCAGTACTTCGCGCGCGGGTCGACGCCGTCGGGGTACGCAGCCTCCTCACGGGAGTAGGGGTGGTTCCAGTCAGCGGCAAGGCTGTGCGCGGTGTGTGGTGCATTGCGCAGCGGGTTGTCGTCGGCCGGCCACTCCCCTGTCGCCAGCCGGTCGATCTCGCCCTTGATCGCGATCATCGCGTCGACAAAGCGATCGAGCTCGCGCAGGTCCTCGGATTCGGTGGGCTCGACCATCAGCGTGCCGGCCACCGGGAAGGACATCGTCGGGGCGTGGAAGCCGTAGTCGATGAGGCGCTTGGCCACGTCGTCGACGGTCACACCGGTGTCCTGCGTGATACGCCGCAGGTCGAGGATGCACTCGTGCGCCACCAGCCCGTGCGCGCCGGCGTAGAGCGTCGGGAAGGAGCGTGCCAGCCGCTTCGCCACGTAGTTGGCCGCCAGGATCGCAGTGCCGGTTGCGTGCGTGAGGCCGTCCGGACCCATCAGCCGGATGTAGGCCCAGGTGATCGGCAGGATGGAAGCCGAGCCCCACGGCGCGGAAGCGATCGCGCCCGGGCCGCCGGCTGGGCCGGCCGCAGGTTGCAGCGGGTGGTTGGGCAGGAACGGCGCGAGGTGCGAGCGCACCGCGATCGGCCCGACGCCCGGACCGCCGCCACCGTGCGGGATGCAGAACGTCTTGTGCAAGTTGAGATGCGAGACGTCCGCGCCGAACCGGCCGGGGCGGGCGAGACCCACCATGGCATTGAGGTTCGCGCCGTCTACGTACACCTGGCCGCCGGCGTCGTGCACGAGTGCGCACACTTCGCCGATGTGCTCCTCGAACACGCCGTGCGTCGACGGGTAGGTGACCATGATCGCAGCGAGCCGGTCGGCGTGCTCGGCGATCTTCGCCTTGAGGTCGGCGAGGTCGATCTCGCCGCTGGAATCAGCGGCGCCGCCGGTCTTGACGACTACAACGCGCATCCCCGCCATCGCTGCCGAGGCGGCGTTCGTCCCGTGCGCCGAGGCGGGGATGAGGCAGACGTCACGGTGGTCGTCGCCGTTGCTGCGGTGGTAGAGCCGGATCGCGAGCAACCCGGCGAACTCGCCTTGCGAGCCGGCGTTGGGCTGCAGCGACACCGCGTCGTAGCCGGTGATCTCGACCAGCCAACTCTCCAGATCGTTGAACAACTGTAGGTACCCGTCGAACTGGCCGTCCGGCGCGAATGGATGGATGTCGGCGAAACCCGGGTTCGTCACCGGCTCCATCTCGGTGGTCGCGTTGAGCTTCATCGTGCACGAGCCCAGCGGGATCATTCCGCGGTCCAGCGCGTAGTCGCGATCGGCGAGCCGGCGAAGGTAGCG
>DATFTS010000621.1:0-8468 GCA_035261645.1 Jatrophihabitans sp.
CGTCAGCGCTGATCTCCCGCAGCCCCGGCACGTGTTGCAACGCCGCGACTGCCGCCGCAGCGGGGCGGGCCAGCTCCAACTGCACCGTGTCGCCGCGCAGCTCGCTCTTCAGGTCCTCCGGCGTCCCCTCGACCACGACTCGGCCGCCGTCGACGATCGCGACCCGATCGGCCAGGTGATCGGCTTCTTCGAGGTAGTGCGTCGTGAGCAGCACCGTGGTCTGCTCGTCCGCGGTGAGGCGGGCGATCTCTGCCCACATCTGGGCGCGCGCCTCCGGGTCCAGCCCGGTGGTGGGCTCGTCGAGGAACAGCACCTGCGGCCGGTGCACGAGGCCGATCGCGACGTCGAGCTTGCGGGCCATGCCACCGGAGTAGGTCTTCGCGAGCCGGTCGGCCGCGTCGCTCAGATCGAAGCGTGCGAGCAGCTGGGCTGCCCGCGCGGTTGCTCCGGAGCTGGTGAGGCCCTGGATACGGCCGGCGAGAACAAGGTTCTCCCGGCCGGTGGCCATCGGGTCACTGGACGTCTTCTGCGACACCAGGCCGATCCGCCGCCGCACGCCGTTCGGGTCGTCGCGGACGTCGACGCCGGCGACCCACGCCGTCCCGGAGTCGGGCCGAGCCAGCGTGGTGAGGATCTTGACGGTCGTGGACTTGCCCGCGCCGTTGCGCCCGAGCAGCGCGACGACGGTGCCTGCCTCGACGGTCACGCAGAGCCCGTCGAGTGCGCGCACGGCCGGCGCGCCGCGCCCACCGGGATAGGTCTTCACGAGGTCAACCGCGGCCAGCGCCGCGGTTGGTGCAGTTGGAGGCACCTTGGTTCCTTCCATACGGAGAAACCGGATCGCGAGCGCCTATCGTGATGGGTGCGCCTCGGACGGGACTCGCATCCGGTTCGGGGATCGGGCCCCTGGTCGGTGTTGCCGCACCGGCCAGGGGTTTTGCTCAGGGGTTTTTGCTCAGGGCCCGGATATTGATCAAGGCCCGGATATTTGCCTAGGGACGGGGCTGCTGGCTCGCCAGGATGCGCGCCTCCTCTCCGAGGTGGCCGACCGGATCCGCGAGGATCTCTTCGAACGACGTGCCTTGGGCGATCAGTTCGTGCATGCGTCGCCACACCTTCGTCCCGCCCAACTCGGAGCTGCGGATCCGCTGGGCGAGATCGACGACGAACGCCAGCTCGGCGGCCAACATGGCGTGCCGGTAGTGCGATTCCACGACGAAGATCTCCGGCAGGCCCATCTCCTCGCCGAACTCGCCGGCCGCCTCCAGGCTGCGCAGTTCGAGTCGCAGCGCATCCGAGCGCTCATCGAGCAGGCGCACGACCTCGTCCGGCGGCAGGCCCGCCATCAACGACAGCCCGGCCTCGAGCGAGGTGAACTCGCGGGTCGGCGTGGACAGCAGCTCAGCCAGCCAGTCCTCGAACTCCTCGACGCCGTCCTGGGTGATCGCGTAGATCGTGCGCTCGGGGCGGCGCCCCTCCCGGTTGGTCTCCAATGTGGTGATCAGCCCGTGCTTCTGCAGCGATTCGACGACTGCGTACAGGGAGCCGTAGTTGAGCTTGATGCTCTGCTCCTTGCCACGGCTGCGCAGCGTGGTGTTGATCTCGTACGGGTGCATGGGGCGCTCGTTGAGGCAGGACAGCACGGCAAGTGCGAGGGGGTTGGACACCCGCCGGCGGCTCATCACACGACTCCTCGGATTGGATTACTCGAAATGGAGTATTCGGGTTCGAACGATACCTGTCAACCGCGCTGACCGGGCGCCGGTAGCCTCGGCCACGTGCGACCCGAGCTGCCCCGCGAGCCGTCTGACGATCGCCCATGGCACTCGGCCGACGAGGTGGGTGACTTTCGGCAAGGGTCGCCGCTGAGCCAATGGGCCCTCTCGCGCTATCTGGTCGGTCGTGCGGTGGGCGAGTCGGTTGGATACACGCTGCTGTTCATCGCGCTGCTGGTGTTCGGGCTCGCCGCGGCGTGCGAGTGGGGATTGCACTCGACGTTCCTGACAGTGGTCTTGTGCGTGTTGGCTGTCGGCGTGCTGCTGGTGCGCGCCGTCCTCCGGGGAATCCTGCGGCGGCTCACGGCCACCGACAGATCCGGCCCGGTTGAGGCGCGGCTGCGCGAGCTGGTTTCCGACACACGCGGCGACGTCCTGCGTGAGCTGCGCCGCGTCGGCTTGCCGTCGCACACGGTGACCCTGCCGATCCTCGCGTTCCGGCTCGTCGGCAAGCGCCGCGAGGCGGCGCTCGTCCGGCTGCGCGAGTTCCAGGTCGAGCGCGCCGTGCCCAAGCGCCGCCTCGACGAGCTGCACCTGCTGCTGGTGGGTCGATGACGACCGCTGGCGAGCCGATGACTACCGGCGTCGCTGCGGAGACCCGTGCGGACCTGCGGATCGCGCTGCAAGTGGTGCTCGTGCTGGCTGCGCTCGGGGCGGCCTTGGGACTGGTGTGGGCGTGGTGGGCGGGTCCGCAGCAGCGGGCCTACGTTCTGGCGCCGGGACAGCTCTACCCGTTCGACGAGACGGAGCGGATGGCCGCCGCGGACGGGCGCTACCTCGTCATCGTCGCCGCGGTCGGGTTGGTCGCGTCGGTTGCCCTCTGGTGGTGGCGGGCGGCCAACCGCGGCGCGCTGTTGCTCGTTGCGCTGATCGTCGGCGGACTCGCTGGAGCCGCGCTCACCGCATGGATCGGCTATCTGAGCGGGGGCGGGACGTACTCCGGCAAACGCGGCACGACCATTGCCCACCTACCGCTGTCACTGCACATGCGCGGGTTGCTGTTCATCGAGCCGGCGCTCGCCACCATGGTGTACGGATTGCTCGCCGCGTTCGCTGCGCGTGATGACCTCGACCGCGCTGATCCGGTCCGCGACCGCCTCTCAGTTCGCGCCGGCAGGCAGCCGCAGGACGGTTGGCGAGACCGCGATGGTTCGAGTGCGTTTGAGGAGCGCGATCTCTCGGCGTAGCAGCCGGTTCACCCTGCCGAGTCGCTGCGAGGTCGTGGGATCAGCCAACAGCCTCTGTCGCTCCGGCGGCGGCAGCGGCAGGCGGGCACCGATGTGGTACGAGAGCTGATTGGCATCGGGCGGCAGTTCGCCTCCGGTCGTCCGTCCCGCCAGCCGCAGGATGATGCTGTCGTAGGCCTCCATGAGCTCACGCGCAACGTCCGCGCGACTGCAGTCGAGGTCCCCGTCGTCCTCATCCAGGTAGCTGACGTCGGCACGCAGGTACGGCTTTCCGGTCGTCACGAGCGACTCGATGCGAAACCGCCGACTGCCGACCGACAGCAGATCGGACGTTCCGTCGTCCTTCGGCTCCAGCTCGAGTATTTCCGCTACCGTGCCGATCTGCTCGACGTCCGGGACGCCGGCCGGGACCCGCGCGTTCAGCGCCTCCGTGCCGGACCGCAGCACCACCACGCCGAAACGTGCGCCGCCAGGGGCGTCGGCGATGTCCGCGACGAGGTCCCGGTAGCGCTGCTCGAAGATGTGTAACGGCAACGGCATGCCGGGCAGCAGGACGTGGCTGAGCGGAAAGATCGGGATGACCTCGGCCACGTGAGCAACGGTAGCCATGCAGCGCGGCCTGTGCGCTGGTTGCGCGCGACTTGTGACCCGGCGACGGCCGATCCGACGCGGCGGCGGCCCGTAAACTGGCGGCGTGATGCGCCGCCTCGACCTCACTGCCGCTGGTCTCGCCGACCTGCGCCGGGCTCTGCCCCGCGCCCAGGTCGACGTTCATGCGGCCGTCGCGGCGGTGTCTCCGCTCGTCGATGCCGTCGCCGCCCGTGGCTACCCGGCCGCGCGCGAGGCGACGCTGCGCTTCGACGGCGTCGACGTGCCGCAGCCGCGGGTGCCCGCCGAGGCGCTGAGCGAAGCCCTCGAGCGTCTGGACACACGGGTCCGGGATGCGCTTGTCGAGTCGATCCGACGCGCGCGCATCGTGCACGAGCGCCAGCGCCGGGAAAAGGTCGAGGTCCAGGTCGTGCCCGGTGGCACGGTGACCGAGCGCTGGATCCCGGTCAGCCGCGTCGGCCTCTACGTTCCGGGTGGGCTCGCCGTCTACCCGTCCAGCGTCGTCATGAACGTCGTGCCCGCACAGGTAGCAGGCGTCGAGTCCATCGCGGTGTTCTCGCCGGCCCAGAAGGAGTTCGGCGGGCTGCCGCACCCGACGATCCTGGCCGCCTGCGCGCTGCTCGGCGTCGACGAGGTGTACGCGGTCGGCGGCGCGCAGGCCATCGCGTTGGCCGCGTACGGCGACCTCGATGCCGGCGTGGCCCCGGTCGACATCGTCACCGGGCCGGGCAACGTCTACGTGGCCGCGGCGAAGCGGCTGGTGCGTGGCGTGGTGGGCATCGACGCCGAAGCGGGGCCCACCGAGATCGCGGTGCTCGCCGACGCGACCGCCGATCCGGTACACGTCGCGGCCGACCTCATCAGCCAGGCAGAGCACGACACGCTCGCCGCATCCGTGCTCGTGACCGACTCGCGGGACTTGGCGGACTCTGTTGATGCCGAGGTGGAGCGGCAGGTCGCCCTCACCAAGCACGTCGACCGGATCAAGGCCGCGCTGAGCGGGGAGCAGTCGGCCATCGTGCTCGTCTCCGACATGGACGACGGGCTGGCGGTGGTGGACGCCTACGCAGCCGAGCACCTCGAGGTGATCACCGCCGACGCGCGCCGCGTAGCGGAGCGGGTCCGCAACGCCGGCTGCATCTTCGTCGGTCCGCACGCGCCCGTCTCGCTCGGCGACTACTGCGCGGGGTCCAACCACGTGCTGCCCACCGGCTGCACGGCGCGACACGCGTCCGGGCTGTCGGTGCAGTCGTTCCTCAAGGGCGTGCACTTCGTCGAGTACACCGAGCAGGCCCTCGCCGACGTCGCGCCGCACGTCCTCGCACTCGCCGAGGCCGAGGACCTGCCTGCGCACGGCGCCGCTGTCGCCGTCCGGCTCCAGTGACCACCGAACCGGGGTTGGCCGCCGAGCAGCGTGACACGCCGGCGGACGCGCCGCAGCGCAGCCAGGACTGGTCGTTGGCGGCGTTGCCGCTGCGCGAGGAGTTGCGCGGCGAGTCGCCCTACGGCGCGCCGCAGCTGGACGTGCCGGTTGCGCTCAACGTCAACGAGAACCCCTACCCGCCCAGCGAACGCGTTGTTGCCGAGATCGGTGCCGCCGCCGCAGCGGTCGCGCGGCGGCTGAACCGTTACCCCGACCGCGACGCGGTCGCCCTGCGCGCCGACCTCGCGTCCTACCTCACCGCCGACGGCGGCGTGGGGGTCGATGTCGACCAGGTGTGGGCTGCCAACGGATCCAACGAGGTCATGTTGCAACTGCTGCAGGCTTTCGGTGGGCCCGGACGCACCGCGGTGTCTTTCGCGCCGACGTATTCGATGTATCCCGAGTACGCCCGCGACACGCACACCCGGTGGGTGGTCGGCCGCCGGGCCGAGGACTTCTCGCTCGACTTGCCGCATGTCCGGTCGGCGTTGGCCGAACACCAACCGAGCGTGGTGCTGCTCGCCTCGCCGAACAACCCGACGGGCACCGCCTTGCCGCTCTCGGACATCGAAGCGATTCTCGACGCAGCGCCGGGGATGGTGATCGTCGACGAGGCGTATGGCGAGTTCCGCCGCGCCGGCGTGCCGAGCGCGCTCACGCTGCTGCCCGCGTGGCCGCGGCTGGTGGTCACCCGGACGATGTCCAAGGCGTTCGCGCTCGCGGGCGGGCGGCTCGGCTACCTCGCCGCCTCGCGCGCGGTCGTCGACGCGGTGCGCATCGTCCGGCTGCCGTATCACCTTTCCGCGGTGACGCAGGCGGTTGCCCGGGTCGCGCTGGCGCATGCCGACGAGTTGCTGCGCGCTGTCGAGGAGTTGCGCGCCGAGCGCGACCGGACGGTTGCCTGGCTGCGCGGGATCGGCCTTCAGGCCGCCGACTCCGACGCCAACTTCGTGCTGTTCGGGACGTTCGCCGATCGGCATGGCGTGTGGCAGAGGCTGCTCGATCGCGGTGTACTGATCCGGGAAACCGGACCGGACGGGTGGCTGCGCGTGTCCATCGGCACGCCGGACGAGATGGTGGCTTTCCGTCGTTCCCTGGTAGACGTGCTGGACGAGAAGAGCAGGTGATTGGCGCATGAGTCGAACCGGCCGTGTCGAGCGCGCTACCCGCGAGACGAAGGTGCTCGTCGAGATCGACCTCGACGGCAGCGGTCACACCGACGTCTCCACCGGCGTGGGCTTCTATGACCACATGCTCAGCTCGTTCGGCAAGCACGGGCTGTTCGACCTCACCGTGCAGGTGGAGGGTGACCTGCACATAGACGCGCATCACACCGTCGAGGACACTGCGATCGCGCTCGGCCAGGCCTTCGCGCAGGCAGCCGGTGACAAATCCGGCACCCGCCGCTTCGGCGACGCGGTGATCCCGATGGACGAGACGCTGGTGCAGGCCGCCGTGGACCTGTCCGGACGCCCCTATCTCGTGCACCGCGAGCCGGACGGCGCGCCGCCCACCATCGGTCCCGACTACGCCAGCACGCTGACGCGGCACGTGTTCGAGTCCTTCACCTACCACGCGGCGATCGCCCTGCACGTGATCGTGCACGGGGGGCGCGACTGGCACCACATCACCGAGGCGCAGTACAAGGCCGTGGCACGGGCGCTGCGCGCCGCGGTGGAGTTGGATCCGCGGGTGCAGGGTGTCCCGTCGACCAAGGGCGTCCTGTAGTGCGTCCTCGCGCGCGCCGAGGATGAAACGGCTGACGGTGCTCGACTACGGGTCGGGCAATCTTCGCTCTGCCCAGCGTGCGCTCGAACGCGTCGGCGCCGATGTCACCGTGACGGCGGATCATCGTGTCGCGTCGCTGGCCGACGCTCTGGTGGTGCCCGGCGTAGGTGCGTTCGCGGCATGTATGGCGGGGCTGCGCGGCGTCGGTGGCGTCGGACTTGTCTCTGAGTGGGTGGCGGCGCAGCGTCCGTTGCTGGGCATCTGCGTCGGGATGCAGGTGCTGTTCGAGCTCGGCGTCGAGCACGGGGTGGAGAGCGAGGGGCTTGCTGTGCTGCCCGGGCGGGTCGAACGGCTCACCGCGCCGGTGCTCCCGCATATGGGATGGAACACGGTGAGCGCCGCCGACGGGTCGCGGCTGTTCGCAGGGCTCGATGCCGGCACCCGTTTCTACTTCGTGCACTCCTACGCCGCCCACAAGAGTGACGGGCTGGTGAGCTACGCCGAGCACGGCGAGCAGTTCATCGCAGCGGTCGAGCGGGGTGCGGTGAGCGCCACCCAGTTCCACCCGGAGAAGTCGGGGGACGCCGGCGCGACGTTGCTCGAGAACTGGCTGGGGACCCTGTGAGCAAGGCACGACAGCTGGCCCGGGCCGAACGGGAGAAGGCGGCGGCGGCGGCTGCGGCGGCCGCCCGTGCCGAGCAGGAGCGGTTCGCGGCCGGCCGGGCCCGGCGCCAGCGACGCGCCCTCGCGTGGCGACGCCTGCGCCTGTGGCAGCACGGATCGGGATTCCGGCGCGATCGGGAGCGCTGGGGCTGGCTCGGCGTGCTGGTGTTCGTCGGACTGGTCGTCGCCTACCTGTTCACCCGGTCGATCGGTGCGCTTGTCGGCACCGCGTTGATCTTCGTCATCACAGCGCCGGTGCTCGTGCTGCTGTTCGTAGATCGGAAGCGTTGATGTCCCTTGTGTTGCTGCCTGCCGTCGACGTCGCCGACGGTGCGGCGGTGCGCCTCGTCCAAGGCGCGGCCGGCACCGAAACAACGTATGGCGAGCCACTCGAGGCCGCGCTTACGTGGCAGCGCGGCGGCGCCGAGTGGATTCACCTCGTCGACCTTGATGCTGCATTCGGCCGTGGCGACAACCGCGAGCTGCTCGCGTCCGTGGTGAAGCAACTCGACGTCGCGGTGGAGCTCTCGGGTGGCATTCGGGACGACGCGTCGCTCGAGGCGGCGCTCGGCACAGGTGCCGCGCGGGTAAATGTCGGCACCGCCGCGCTGGAGTCACCCGACTGGGTGCGCCGCGCCATCGCTCGGTTCGGCGACCGGATCGCAGTTGGGTTGGACGTGCGCGGAACCATGCTTGCTGCTCGCGGCTGGACGCAGGAGGGCGGCGATCTGTGGCAGACGCTGGCCCGCCTCGACGACGACGGGTGCGCCCGCTACGTGGTCACCGACGTCCACCGCGACGGGACGCTGACCGGCCCCAACCTGCAACTACTGCGCGACGTCTGCGCTCGAACATCGGCCCCGGTGGTGGCCAGTGGCGGCGTTTCGTCGCTGGACGATCTGCGGGCGATCGCCGGGCTCACCGACGTCGGCGTCGAAGGCGCGATCGTCGGCAAGGCCCTTTACGCCGGCGCGTTCACGTTGCCCGAGGCACTGGCCGTGGTGCGGTCGACGTGAGCCTCGCCGTCCGCGTCATCCCGTGCCTCGATGTCGACGCCGGGCGCGTCGTCAAAGGCGTGAACTT
>DATFTS010000622.1:0-4983 GCA_035261645.1 Jatrophihabitans sp.
CGGGAGGTCGCGCGCCGGCTCTCGTCGCTGCAGCAAGCGGGCCTGCCGATCGACGTGGCCGAGGCGGCGGCGTGGCTTGCTTCGCCGGGTGCGGGCGGGGTGAACGGCCAGGTGCTGCGCGTCTGCGGCCAGAACCTGGTCGGAGCCTGACGGTGCCGCAGCTGACGGCGGCGCCGGGACTGTTGTCGCTCTACGCCAAGGCGGCGGTCACCACACCGCTGCATCGTGGCGGCGAAGCACTGCCCGATTCGGTGTACACGCTGACCGACCAGGCGATCGACCGCGATCACCTTGCCGACTTCCAACGCGTGTGCGGGTACTCCGTGACCGACGTCCTGCCACCGACGTATCTGCACGTGCTGGCGTTTCCGTTGTCAGTGGCTTTGATGACCGAGCGGTCCTTCCCGTTCCCGCTGATCGGAATGGTGCACGTCGCAAACTCGATCACCGTGACGCGGGAGGCACACGCCGACGAGTCGTTCTCCTTCCAGGTGCGCGCCGGCGATCTGCGCCCGCACCCGGCCGGCCAGCAGTTCGACCTGCTCGCCGAGGCGAGCGTCGACGACGAGGTCGTGTGGTCGGGCCGCTCCACCTACCTGCGTCGAGGGAAGCGAGCAAAGAGCACAGGCGAGCGCAAGAAGGCCGAGCTCCAACCGCAGCAAGGTGCAGTATCGATCGTCGCAGTTCCGGGTGACATCGGCCGTCGCTACGCGGCAGTGTCCGGTGACCGCAACCCGATCCATCTGCACAGCCTGACGGCGAAAGCCTTCGGGTTTCCGTCCGCCATCGCGCACGGCATGTGGCTCAAGGCGCGGACGCTCGCCGCGCTGGAGGGACGCCTCCCCGAGTCCTATACGGCCGAGGTGGCGTTCAAGCTGCCGGTTCTCCTGCCTGCGACCGTGTCTATCGCGGCGGTGGGACGCGAGGGCGGGTGGCAGCTGGACGTGCGCGGTGCACGGTCGGGCAAGCCGCACTTGACCGGCTCGGTGCAGGCTTAGCCGGCGTCGTCCTCCGACGGTGGGTCGGACGGTTTGCTGCCGTCCTGCGCGCCACCGCGGGCACGCTTGCTGAGCCAGTCGAGGATGCCGTCGGCGGCGTTGCCGACTGTGCCGCCCAGCCCGCGCACGGCCGCAACCAGAGGGTCGGTCGATTCGTCTATGCGTTGCTTGTAGCCGCGAGCCGCCTCGCGGGCGGTGTCCGAGAAGCTCGCGGAGTGGTCGTCCTCGCGCCGTGGGTAGTCGCCGGCGAGGATCGCTCGGTAGTCCTCGCCCGCTGCCCAGC
This sequence comes from Jatrophihabitans sp., assembly GCA_035261645.1. Lineage (GTDB taxonomy): Bacteria > Actinomycetota > Actinomycetes > Mycobacteriales > Jatrophihabitantaceae > Jatrophihabitans. The sequence continues at coordinate 1,282 of DATFTS010000622.1, forward strand.
GGTTGAGCTCGGCGGCGCGGACGACAGCGAACGGGTGCGTGGTGCGCTCGGTGTTCAGCAGCTTCAGCACGCCGTCACGCAGATCGCCCGACTGCTCGTAGTCCTCGGCCTGCTTGAGGAAAGCAGCGACGTCGATGCGGTCGAGGTGTCGGCCACCGGCGAGCTTCATCGTCACACGCAGCGCCGCATCGAGATCCTGCGTGGCGAGCAGGCCAGCGCGGTCACCAGAGAGTTCAGCCTTGCGCTGCCACTCGCGCAGGCCCGAGATGAGGGCCCGCAGCCCCAATCCGCCAGGCAGCCAGCCGAATGCACCGACCAGGTTCAGCAGGTGCAGCAACAGCGACTGGTAGAGCGCATGCCCGGACATCGCGTGGCCCAACTCGTGGGCGAGCACGAACCGGCGTTCGTCGTCGTCGGTCAGCTCGTACATGCCGCTGCTGAGCGCGATGAACGGCTTGTCCACGCCGAGGGTGAGGGCGGTCGGCCGCGGGTCGTTGAACACGAAGAGCTCCGGCCGCTCCGCGTCGAGCACCGCGCACGCGTCACCGAGCAAGGCGTGCAGATCGGCGAACTGCCGCCCGTCCACGCGTACGGCCGAGGCGAGGTAGACGAGCCGGTACTGCCGCTCGCGCAGCATGCCGGACGCCACGCGCAGCAACTGATCGAAGCCAGGGACCGAGCGCATCGCGGTCAGTGCGGTCCGATCGGCGGGGTGCTCGAAGGCGCGTGAGCTGATGTCGGTCAGGATCACGCGGCCGCCCTCGTCGACGGCCGGCTCGGGCGATTGCTGCGCCTCGCTCACGCCGCCATGGTAGCCGCGCGAGGCAGCGTCGGCGCCTTGATCAACCCGAGGCCGTGCGGGCCCTTCCGTTGGCTTGCTCGGGGGAGCTGGGCTGCGCCGGTGCGGCGATGTCGTGCGGCATCACCCGGCGAACGGCGAATGCGACGAGGCGCTGATACGCCGGTCCTGAGACGCGCACCAGCACGTCGAGGATCTTCGCGTCGAGGCCGACGACGGCACGCGGGCGGTTGCCGATGATCGCCCGGACGATCGACTTCGCTGCGGAAGCCGCCGACGTGTGCGCCAGCTTGCTGTCGAAGAACGCCGCCAGCGCCTTCGGATCCTCGCCCTCGACCGCCGACGCGTTACGTGCGATCGCGGTCTTGATCCCACCAGGGTGAACGCAGGTGACGTGCACCGGGTGACCGTTGACCAACATCTCTTCACGCAGCGCCTCGGTGAATCCACGGACCGCGAACTTCGCCGAGTTGTACGCGCTCTGGCCCGGCGAGGAGAGCAAGCCGAACAGGCTCGAGATGTTCACGACATGTCCGTCGCCGGACTCGATGAGATGCGGCAGGAACGCCTTCGTCCCGTTGACGACCCCCCAGAAGTCGACGTCCATCACGCGTTCCATCTGCTCGAAGGTCATCTTCTCGATGTCGCCGGTGAACGCGATCCCGGCATTGTTGATGACGATGTTCACGATGCCGAACTCAGCAACCACCTCGTCCGCATAGCGCAACACCGCGGGACGGTCGGTGACGTCGAGGCGCGATTGATGCACGTGCGCGCCGATGACCCGCACCTGCTTGGCGGTCTCGGCAAGCCCGACCATGTCGATGTCGCTGATCGCAAGGCGAGCGCCGCGCCTGGCGAGGTCACAGGCCAGGGCGCGTCCGATGCCCGAAGCCGCTCCGGTGACGACGGCGACCTTGCCTCTGATGTCAGTCATCGCTTGTGTCCCTCCAAGGACAGACGGTGGTGCGGCGTCGAGCCTAAGCGGCGCCGGCCCGGCGGCCGGCTTCAACGGCGCGTCCAGCAGCGGTGGTCTCGTACGCCGCAAGATCGAAGCGGCGGGTGAGGTGCCGGAAGACGAAGGTGAAGCTCGGCCACAGCGTGGTGTTGTTGCCGTGCTTGTCGAGATACCAACTGGCGCAGCCGCCGGTCGTCCAGATCGTGCGCTTCATCTGCTGCTGCAGGCGCTCGTTATACCGGCGCTGTGCGTCCGGCCGCACTTCGAACGTCGCGATGCCGTTCGCGTCCATCGTTTTGAGAGCACTTGACATGTAGTTCAGGTGCGACTCGATCATGTACACCATCGAGCTGTGCCCGAGGCCGCAGTTGGGCCCGACGATGAACAGCAGGTTCGGGAAGCCGGTGACCGCAGCGCCCTTGTAAGCCTGCTGGCCGTGCTCGTCCCAGACCTCGGCGAGCGATCGGCCGCCCTTGCCGACGATGCGTGCGAACGTCGGTGAGTCCGTGACGTGGAAGCCGGTGGCAAGCACGATGGCGTCCACCTCGCGCACCGTGCCGTCTGCTGCGACGATCGCGTTCTCGCGGATCTCGGCGATGCCGTCGGCGACGAGGTCGACATGCTCTTGGGCGAGCATGGGGTACCAGTCGTTGGAGATGAGGATCCGCTTGCATCCGATCTGCCAATCAGGCGTCACCTTTGCACGCAGTGCCGGGTCGCCGATCGCCTTCTCGATGTTGCGCGTGGCGATGCGCTGCGCAGCTTGCAAGATGCGCGGCTCGACCGCGAAACCGAGGACGTACATCTCGCGGCCCCAGTAGATCGCCTCGCGTGCCGCGCGTTGCAGGAGCGGGACGTGCTTATAGGCGAGGCTTTCCAGCTTCGAATAGGCGCGGTCGTGGCGCGGCATGACCCACGCAGCGGTGCGCTGGTAGACGTCGAGGTGCGCGACGTCCTTCGCGATTGAGGGGCCGATCTGGATCGCCGAAGCCCCGGTACCGATCAGCGCGACACGCTTACCCTTCAGCTCGGCGTCATGCTTCCAGCGGGCCGAGTGGAAGATCTCGCCGCGGAACGTCTCGATGCCGTTGATGTCCGGCAGCGAGGGCTCGCACAGCGAGCCGACCGCACTGACGAGCACGTCGGCGCTGAAGTCGCCACTTGTGGTGTCGACGAGCCAACGTTGCGTCCGTTCGTCCCATGCGGCGAGGGTGACCTCGGTGTTGAAGAGATGCTTGCTGCCGACGTCGTACTTGTCAGCGACGCTGCGCAGGTAGTCCTGGATCTCCGGCTGCGGCGAGAAGGACCGCGACCAGTTCGGGTTGAGCTCGAATGAGTAGGAGTACAGGTGCGAGGGCACGTCGCAGGCAGCACCCGGATAGGTGTTGTCGCGCCAAGTGCCTCCGACCTCGCCGCCACGCTCCACCACCAGGAAGTCATCGATGCCGTCCTTGCGTAGCCGGATGGCGGCGCCCAGGCCGGCGAACCCGCTGCCGATGACGAGCACGTGAACGTGCCGGCGGCCGTCGCCGCCGGGCGAGCGGGGCGCCGGGCGGGGCGGCGTCGCTACCTGTGTCATGCAGTCCACGGTATTTACTTCGTTGAACACAAGTCAATAGCTAGTTGGCTCACATTCAATAGCGGGTTAGGCTCTGACTGTGAGCAAGCGGGTTCGGCTGAGTCCAGAAGCGCGGCGGGCACAGCTGATCTCCCTGGGCCTCGAGATGCTGGCCACCCGCCGGCTGGACGAGCTGTCCGTCGAGCTGATCGCCGAAGCCGCCGGCATCTCCCGCGGGCTGCTGTTCCACTACTTCCCGTCCAAGCAGGAGTTCCACCTGGAGGTCGCCCGCGCGGCGGCGGCGGAGATGATCCGGCGCACCGAACCGGACTCGAGCCGCTCGCCCGTCGACGCGCTGCGCGGGGCGCTGACGTCCTACATCGACTA
>DATFTS010000623.1:0-10434 GCA_035261645.1 Jatrophihabitans sp.
GTTCAGGACGGAGATCACCGACGCCGAGGGCCCAGTGGTGCGAGATGCCCGTCGCGCTCCAGGCATCGGTCCACTCGCCGGGATCCATGCCGAAGTCGACTCTTGACGTCGTGTTGCCGATCTGCAGCAACGGGCCTGGCACGACCGTCCCTGCGGACGTAACGAACCTGAACCGGCCGTCGCGCTGCTGCGCGATACCGAAGGTCGTCACCGGGCCGTGCCTGACGTCGAACTCGACGGACACTCCCCACCCGCGTTTGCCGTGATAGACGCCGAGGCCGCGCAGCAGCGGGCGTCGCTCACTGATCGCGAGGTGCGCAGGGCCGTCGTGGCCCATCTCGACGACGTTGTCGCGGAAGTTCAGCGCCTGCAGCTCGGTGAACGACCCGCCGCCGCCGAGCCGGTCGACGATCAACATGGCGAGCGAGGTGCGCAGCTCGTACTCGCCGGCCGCGGGGATGCCTCGGGCGGTGAGCAGCGAAGCGCCGAGGATCATTCCCGCGCCGAGGCGCTCATGCTCTTCGCCCTCGAGGCCGCGGTGGTAGTACGCCAGGCTGTCGAGATCGAAGTCGTCCACGAGGCGGTCCAGCCCGACGGAGACCTTCGCCGCCCAGCGGAAGTCCTCGTCGACGACCGACTCGTCGAGCTGGAAGACATCGCGTGCGAGTGTCATGCGCTGGTCGACCTCGGCCTCGGTGACCGCGTTGACCCGGACGCGGAGATCGTCGAACTCGAGCACCTCCATATGCCCACCGAAGTTGGCCGGGACGAGGGTGAGGTCGGTCGAGACGTCGAGCATTCCCGGGTAGAGGTGACCCATCAGGCCGTGCCGGCCGGTGCGCAGCGCGCCGCGCACGCCCGCCGCCGCGATCCAGCGCCGGATCTTCGCCCATGCGCGGTCGTCCTCGAGGTAGCCGGACACCGAGCGGAACGGGATGCCCAGCCGCAGGAAGGCGTTGGCCATCTCGGGCAGGGGGCAGGCACCGCAGTACGCGAGCCACTGGCCGGTGTCGAACGTGGCGTGGTCCATCGCCTCGGTGGGCTGCAGGTTGATCAGCAGCACCGGCGCGCCGCTGCGCTGCGCGATGGGCGCCAGCATCGAGGCCGTCATGTAGGTGGTCAGGAAACCGACGATCAGGTCGCAGCCCGCGACCCGCAACTCCTCTGCGGCCCGTGCACCGTCCTGCGGGTCGGAGATGAAGCCGACGTCGACGACGTCGCAGTCCAGCTCGCGCATCCGCTCGGACACCCTGCGCGCCGAAGCCCGCAACTGCGGCAGCAGATCGGGGAACTGCGGCCAGTAGGCGCCGAGGCCGCCGGCGACGAGTCCGACCTTCGTGCGGCGCGGCGCGATCCGCTCGATACCGGTCGTGCTGCTCGGCGTGTCGGCCAACGTGGTCATGACCTGCTCCCAGAACTGTTCAGCTGGTCGTCGAGGTTGAAGATCTCGTCCAGCAGTTGGAAGGACTCGTCCGGCCCGCGTCCCTCCAGGCCGATGAAGTACTTGCTCATCTCGGCCTGCCACCGGGCGTTCACGTCGGTGCGGGCCATCGCCTGCTGCGCCGCGGCGAGGTCGTCGGCCTCGACATATCCGACGATCAAACCGTCCGGGCGGGCAAAGATCGAGTAGTTGCGCCACCCGCTGTCGCGCAGCGCCGCCAGCATCTCCGGCCACACGGCCCGGTGCCGCTCCTGGTACTCGTCCAGCATCTCCGGACGGACCTGCAACGTGAAGCAGTACCGGGCCATGCGCCGTCGTCCTCGATCGTCTAGAAGTTGAACTGATCGATGTTCGTCTTGTCGAAGACCGTCGGTGGGCCGAGCACCACCGACAGCTCACCGTCGCCCTGCTGCATCGTGTAGGTCTTGTTCAGCGAGCCCGACTGGAACGTCGAGCCGGCCTGCATCGGGGTTCCGGACGCGAGCGAGGCGGCCGCGTAGCCGGCGAGGTAGCCCAGGTCGGACGGGTTCCAGAGCTCGAACGACTGGACCGTGCCGTCCGTCACGTACTTGCGCATCTCGGATGGCAGGCCGAGACCGGTGAGGGTCACCCGCTTCGCGACGTCCTTGTGGGTGTCGAGGTACTGAGCGGCCGTCGAGATGCCGACGGTGGTGGGCGAGATGATGCCCTTGAGGTTGGGATAGGCGGAGAGCAGGCCCTGCAGCACGGTGAGCGATGTCGCCGGGTCGTCGTTGCCGTAGACGGTCGAGACCAGCTTCATCTTCGGGTACTTCTTGAGCTGTTCCTTCATGTACTTGATCCACGCGTTCTGGTTCGTGGCGCTCGCCGCGGCGGACAGGATCGCGATCTCGCCCTGGGAGTTGATCTGCTTGGCGAGCAGGTCGACCTCCGACGTGCCGATCGTCTTGGTGTCCGCCTGGTTGATGAACAGGTGGTTCGGGTTGCTCCCGCACTGGATGTCGGAGTCGAACGCGACGATCTGGATGCCTTGCCGCGCCGCGGTGTTGAGCGACGGGCAGAGCGCCGCCGGGTCGTTCGCGGCGATGACGATCGCGTCGGCGTGCGCCTGGATCGCGGCCTGGATGGACGGCTGCTGGGCGGCCGCGGTGTCCGTCGTGCCGCTGCTGACCGTCACCGAACCGCCGAGCTCGGACAGCGCCTTCTGACCACCCTTGTCGGCCAGTACCTCGTAGGGGTTCTGCGTGTCCTTCGGGATGAAGTACACCTTGAGCCCCTGCTTGACGGCACCGCTGGCACCGCCCGAGCTGCTGCCGGCCGAGCCGCCGGCAGGGTTGCTTGAACTGCCGCCGTTCTTGTTCGAGGTGGAGCCGCACGCGGCGAGCACGCCACCCGCAAGTACTGCGGACAGCGCGACGACGGCGACTCGATGCGCCGTCCGGATTTCGGCCATGGTGTTGCCCTTTCGGTTGGTGAGGAGCGGATGGGACGAATCTGCGCGGGTCAGCCGGGTTCGTGTGCTGCGCGTCTGCGGACGAACTCGCGAGCGCGTCTCAGCGCCTCGCCACCGTTCGGCACGATGACACTGATCAGCAAGAGCACCCCGGTGACGATGTTCTGCTTGTCACTCGACACGTTCAGCTGGGTCAGCGCCATCTGCAAGCTGCCGACGATCGCGACGGAGAGGACGACACCGAGAATCGTGCCGCGGCCGCCGAAGATGGAGACTCCGCCGAAGAGCACGATTGCCACGACGGTGAGCTCGAGGCCGTTGCCGACGTTGTAGCTCACCGAGGCCTGTTGCAGCGTGACCAGGATCCCGGCGAACGCGCTCATCAGACCGCTGAGCACGAACAGCCAGAACTTCATGCGCTTGACCCGGATACCGGCGAACTGCGCGGCCTCGGGCTGCAGCCCGACCGCCACCATTGCTCGGCCGAGCGGCATGAGATGCAGAACCACGCCGAAGATGACGGCCAGAACGATGAAGATCAGCATCGACCAGGACACTTGCGTTCCGGGGATCGAGTTCACGCCGATGTTCGTGAGCCACTGCGGGAACTGCCGGTCGCCGATCGTCGGTATCGTCAACGATCCCAGAAGTACCTCGGCCAGACCTCGGAACAGCGTCAGCGTGCCGATGGTCACCGCGATGGACGGCAGCCCGAAGCGGGCCACCAAGACACCGTTCAGCGCGCCGCCCACCACGCCGACGAGCAGCGCCACTGCGAACGCGGCCCAGATGTTCCAACCGTGATGCCACAGGTAGCCGACCATCGATGCGGACAACCCGAGCATCGATGCGACGGACAGGTCGATCTCCCCCGTCATGACGACGAACGTCATCGGCAGCGCCATGACCGCGATGTAGCCGGTGTTGACGCCGAAGTAGAACGCCGTACTCGGGTCGGTGAATGTCGGCGACTTGATCGATGCCCAGAGCAGGACGCCGATGAGCACGGCGACGAGGCCGGTCTCCCAGCGCGCGGCGCGGCGCCACACCGGCTCACGGGCGCCGCTCGATTTCGCCGCGCTGGCATCCTTGCGCGTCGCCGGCGTGGCGAGGTCAGAGCTCACGGTGTGCTCCCTCGGCGGACCGCAGCGACTTCGTGACGCGCAGCGAGAGCCAGCGGTCGAAGGCGATGGCGGCCAATAGCAGCGCGCCGGCGATCGCCTGGTTCCAGAAGGCGGAGATGCGCGACGCGACGAGGGCCTGGTTGATCGTGTTGAGCAGCAGAGCGCCGAGCGCGGCGCCGACCACCGTGCCACTGCCGCCGAAGATCGCCACGCCACCGACGACGACCGCCGCCACGACGCTCAACTCGTAGCCGATTCCGCCGCTGTTGTCGATCTGCGTGTGCAATGCGAGGAACAGCGCACCGGCGAAGCCGGCCAGCGTGCCGCTGATGAGAAAGGCGGAGAACACCCGGCGCTGGATGGGCACCCCGGCGAGCGCGGCGGCGTCCGGGTTGGAGCCGATCGCGTAGAGGTCGCGGCTGGCGCGAAACGAGCGCATCGCGAAGCCGGCCACCGCGACAAGTACCGCGACGATGATGGCGAGCCACGGGATGCCGAACAACGTCCGATAGCCGACAGCGGTGAAAGCGTTGGGAATCGACTCCGGGTCGATCCGGTCACCGTTGACGATGACACCGTCGATGCCGCGGATCACGTACAGCATGCCGAGGGTCACGACGAGGCTCGGCACCCGTAGCGCAGTGACGATGAAGCCGTTCAGCGTCCCGGCCGCGACGCCGACCAGCGTGCCGATCACAAAGCCCGACCAGACCGGGATGTGGTGGTACTTGAAGAGGTCACCGACCACGTACGCCGACAGGCCGAGCACCGAGCCGACCGAAAGATCAACGTTGCGCGTGATGATCACAAGCGTCTCGCCGACCCCGAGGAGGGCGATGAGCGCGGCGCCGCTGAGCAGCTGCTGCACGCTGTTGGAGTCGACGAAGTGCGAATTGTGCAGTGCGGTGACGAGAACGACCAGTGCGATGAGTAGTGCGATGCCGATCTCGCGAGCACGCAGCAGGGTCAGGACCACACCGCCGTCGGCCTTCGGGACTGTCACGGCGCTCATACGGCGATCTCCGCGTTCTGGCCGGTGGCGGCCCGCATGATGGAGTTCTCGTCCGCTTCAGCGCGGGACAGTTCGGCCGTGATCCGACCCTCACGCAGGACGATGACGCGATCTGCCATGCCGAGCACCTCGGGCAGCTCGGACGAGATCATCAGCACCGCGGTCCCCTCACTGACGAGGCCGTCGAGGATGCGGTGCACCTCCGCCTTCGTGCCGACGTCGATGCCTCGGGTCGGCTCGTCGATGATGAGCAGGCGCGGCGCGCGCGCGAGCCACTTGCCGAGGACGACCTTCTGCTGGTTGCCGCCCGAGAGGGTCGACACGGGATTGCGCAGCCTGCCGTACTTCAGCTGCAGCCGTTCCGCCCAGGTGGCGGCGAGCTTGCGCTCGCTCGACCGGAAGATGAGCCCGCCGCGGCGCAACTTGGCCATCGATGCGAGCGCGACGTTTTGGTCGATCCCGAGGTCCATGACCAGACCCTGCTGACGCCGGTCTTCGGGCACGAGGGCCACGCCCGCAGCCATCGCGGCCCGGGCGTCGCCGTTGGCCAGCGCACGCCCGGATACCCGGACCGTTCCGGCGTCGCGCCGGTCGACCCCGAAGATCGCGCGGGCGACCTCGGAACGCCCCGCGCCGACCAGTCCGGCGAGCGCGACGATCTCGCCGGCGCGGACGGAGAAGGAGATGTCGTGGAAGACGCCCTCGGTAGTCAGGCCCTGCACGTCCAGGACTACCTCATCCGGCGCGGTCTCGGTCTTCGGGAACAACGCCTCCAGGTCGCGGCCGACCATGGAACGGATGATCTCGTCGATGGATATCTCGGCCACGCCCACCGAGCGGACGAACCGGCCGTCGCGCATGATCGTGACGCGCTGGCAGCAGGCGTAGACCTCCTCCAGTCGGTGCGAGATGAACAGGACCGCGGTGCCGTGTTCACGCAGCGTCTTGATGACGTCGAACAGGCGCAGCACTTCGACGGTTGTGAGCGCTGCTGTCGGCTCGTCCATCACGAACACTTGCGCGTTGAACGAAAGCGCCTTGGCGATCTCGACGATCTGCTGGTCCGCCACGGACAGGCCGCGGGCCGGCCGCGACGGGTCGAGCTGCACCCCGAGCCGGGTGAAGATCTCGCGTGATCTCCGCTCCATGGCGCGTCGATCGATGCGCCGCCAGGTTCCCAGTGGCTGGCGACCCATGAAGATGTTCTCGGCCACCGTCAGGTCGGGGAACAGCGACGGCTCCTGGTAGATGATGGCGACGCCCGCTGCCTGCGCGTCGGCCGGGCCGCCGAACTCGACCGGCGTCCCGTCGATGGTCAGCGTGCCGGAGTCCGGTCGGTAGACGCCGCCGAGGATCTTGACCAGTGTCGATTTTCCCGCACCGTTCTCGCCGACGAGCGCGTGCGCCTCGCCCGGGTACAGGGTGATTGCGCCCTCACCGAGCGCGACGACGGATCCGAAGCGCTTGGTTGCTCCCTCGAGGACCAACCGGGCCGGTGTCGCCATACGCCGGGTCGCCTTCCTCACGAGGATTTCAGTGAAACCTTTCACTTCTGTTGCGGAGACCGTAATCTCGTGTCGGTCGGGTCGTCAAGGACAGATTTCCGCGAAGTTACGGCTACTTAGCAGGGATCAGAAGTTCCAAGATCACCCAGGGAGCATCGCGCAACGGTGTCCTGTCGACGCCGAGACCGCTATATTTCGGCGAAACGTTTTAATGGGCCGTTCTTGACGGGCCGTGCAGCGGAGCGAGGGACTGGCCGTGAGCGAATCGGTGAGCGTCGTCGATGTCGCCGCGCACGCGGGGGTCTCACTCGGCACGGTGTCGAACGTGCTCAACCGGCCCGACCGCGTCGCGCCTGCGACGCGCGACAAGGTCATGCGGGCGATCCGGGAACTCGGCTTCGTCCGTAACGAGGCTGCCCGCCAGCTGCGGGCCGGGCGCAGCCGCACGATCGGCCTGGTCGTCCTCGACGTCGGCAACCCGTTCTTCACCGACCTTGCCAAGGGTGTCGAGACCACCGCCGGCAAGTCCGGGCTGTCGGTGATCCTCTGCAACAGCAACGAGGACAATGATCGCGAGCAGCACTACCTCAGCCTCCTTCAGGAACAGCGGGCATTCGGCATCTTGATCACCCCGGTCGGCAAGGTCACTCCGACGATGGACGCCATCCGCCGAGGCGGGACGCCGGTGGTTCTCGTCGACCGCGGCTCCACCCGGCGACAGTGCTCGGTGTCGGTGAACGACCGGGTCGGCGGTGAGCTCGCCGTCGCCCACCTCATCGGCCAGGGGCACAAGCGGATCGGCTTCGTCGGCGGCCCGATGTCGATCAACCAGGTGAGCGAGCGACGCGCGGGTGCCCGTGCGGCGGTGCATGCTGCTGGGCTGCCCGACACCGCGCTCACCGTCATCGAGACGCCGCGCCTGGACGTCGCCTCAGGCCGCGACGTCGGCGACCGACTCGCCGCCCTGCCGGTGCGGCAACGGCCGACAGCGGTTTTCTGCGCCAACGACCTGCTCGCCCTCGGACTGCTGCAGGACACCACCCGCCGGCAGCTGTCGGTGCCCGGCGACCTGGCGATCGTCGGCTACGACGACATCGAGTTCGCCGCGGCGGCCGCGGTGCCGCTCACGTCCGTCCGGCAGCCGCGTGCGCAGCTCGGTCAGGCGGCCATGGAGTTGCTGCTCGAAGAGGCCACCGACCCCCGGGCACACCAGCATCGGCAGATCGTGTTCGAGCCCGAACTCATCGTGCGCGAGTCGACCGCGAGATGAGGGTCGCACTATTCGCCACCTGTCTCGTCGACGGGCTATACCCGGACGTGGGCAAAGCGACGATTGCACTGCTGCGCCGGCTGGGACACGAGGTGGAGTTCCCGCTCCAGCAGACGTGCTGTGGGCAGATGCACGTCAACACCGGCTATCCGCGCGAGGCGTTGCCGCTTGTGCGCAACTACGTGGACACCTTCGCCGGGTACGAAGCCGTGGTGGTGCCGAGCGGCTCGTGTGCCGGGGCGATCCGGCACCAGCACGCGGACGTCGCGGAGCAGGCCGGCGACGCGCGGCTGGCCGCCGCGGCGCGTGATACCGCGGCGCGCACGTATGAGCTCTCCGAGTTCCTCGTCGACGTGCTCGGCGTCGAAGATGTCGGCGCCTACTACCCGCACCGCGTGACCTATCACCCGACCTGTCACTCGCTGCGGATCCTGCGGGTCGGCGACCGGCCACAGCGGCTGCTGCGCGCGGTGCGGGGTCTCGACCTCGTCGAACTGCCCGACGCCCTGTCGTGCTGCGGGTTCGGCGGCACGTTCGCGATCAAGAACGCCGACGTGTCGACCGCGATGCTCGCCGACAAGATGCGCAACGTGCTCGCCACCGGCGCGTCCGTCTGCTCGGCCGGCGACGCCTCGTGCCTCATGCATATCGGCGGGGGGCTGGCCCGGCTGCATACGGGCACCCGCACCGTGCACCTCGCCGAGATCCTCGCCGCCACCGAGGAGTCGGCATGACCGAGCCTGCGAGGGCATCGATGAGCGCAGCACCCGTCGTGCGTCCGACGAAGGAGGGCGCATGACGTTCCTTGGCATGCCTGCCGGTCGCGGCCAGCTGAGTGGCGAGCGGCCGTTCCCGGCTGCAGCACACGACGCGCTGAACGACGCGCAGTTGCGACGCAACCTCGGCGCAGCCACCGCGACGATCCGCGCGAAGCGGGCGGCCGTCGTCGGCGAGCTGCCCGACTGGGAGCAACTGCGCGCTGCCGGCGCAGCGATCAAAGACGACGTGCTCGCGCACCTGGACCGCTACCTCCTCGAGTTCGAGGAGCAGGTGACCGCGCGCCGTGGCGTCGTCCATTGGGCGCGCGACGCCGACGAGGCCAATCGGATCGTGGTCGAGTTGGTCCAGCAGACGAGGTCGACCGAAGTTGTCAAAGTCAAGTCGATGGCCACCCAGGAGATCGAGCTGAACGAGGCGCTCGAGGCGGCCGGGATCACCGCCACCGAGACCGATCTTGCCGAGCTGATCGTCCAGCTCGGGCACGACCGGCCCTCGCACATCCTGGTGCCGGCGATCCACCGCAACCGCAGCGAGATCCGCGAGATCTTCCTGCGCGAGATGGGCGATGTCGACGCCTCGCTGACCGACGAGCCGCGGGCGCTCGCCGAGGCGGCACGACGGCATCTGCGGGCCAAGTTCCTCAGCGCCGAGGTGGCGATCAGCGGTGCCAATTTTGCCGTCGCCGAGACCGGCACGCTCGGCGTGGTCGAGTCCGAGGGCAACGGCCGGATGTGCCTCACGCTGCCGCGCACGCTGATCACCGTTATGGGCATCGAGAAGCTGGTGCCCACCTGGACCGACCTCGAGGTGTTCCTGCAACTGCTGCCCCGGTCGTCGACCGGCGAGCGGATGAATCCGTACACGTCGATGTGGACGGGCGCGACCGAAGGTCAGAACTTCCACCTCGTGCTGCTCGACAACGGCCGCACGGCCACATTGGCCGACCCACGCGGGCGCAGCGCGTTGCGCTGCATCCGCTGCTCGGCCTGCCTGAATGTGTGCCCGGTGTACGAGCGCACCGGCGGCCACGCCTACGGATCGGTGTACCCGGGCCCGATCGGGGCCGTGCTGTCTCCCCAGCTGACCGGGGTCGATGCGAACGCGTCGTTGCCGTTCGCGTCCACGCTGTGCGGTGCGTGCTTCGACGCCTGCCCGGTCGCCATCGACATCCCGACCATGCTGGTGCACCTTCGCTCGCGCGTGACCGATGCGAAGGGCGCTACGCCGGAACGTGCCGCGATGCGGGCGGCATCGTGGACGATGCGCTCGCCGCGCCGGTGGACAGTTGCCCTGCGCGCCCTGCGCATCGGCCGGCTGCTGCGCGGCCGCCGCGCGTTGCCGCCGCCTCTGTCGAAGTGGACGGCCGCCCGCGAGCTGCCCGAGCCACCGCGGCAGACCCTGCGCGACTGGTGGCGATCGCAGTGAGCACGTCCAGCGGCTTCAACGACGCGCGCGAGGAGATCCTGAGCCGCATCCGGCGCGCACTCGCCGATCGACCGGCCGCGCCTGCCGTGGTGCGCGACTACCGCCGCGGTACCGGGGTCGGCGACCTGGAGCGGTTCGTCGAGCGGGTGGCCGACTACCGCGCCACCGTGCATCAGGTCGGTGCGTCGGTGGGCCAGACGATCACCGATGTGCTGGCCACCCGGTCGATCAGCCGCGTCGTCGTGCCCGACGGCTTCCCCGACGAGTGGCTGCCGGCCGTCGAGTTGGTGCGCGAGCCGGTCGACGTGCCGACGCTGGACGCGGTGAGCGCCGTCGTGACCACCTGCCGCGTGGCGGTCGCCGAGACCGGCACGATCGTGCTCGACGCCGGAGCCGGGATGGGACCACGGATGCTGACCTTGGTGCCCGACTACCACCTCGTCGT
>DATFTS010000624.1:0-2725 GCA_035261645.1 Jatrophihabitans sp.
TGCGACCAGGTCAGCCGGACGTCGCCGTCAACCACCGCCTCGGCGTCGCCGAACGACCGCGCCGCGGTCGCCAGGGCCTGCGGGATGGTGGGCAAGGCGCGGCTCCTCAGCTACCTAGCAAGTGCTTGGTAGGGTAGCGTACCGGCATACCGGCGAGCCAGGCGGCGCGGAACGAGGTAGCGAGCCAGGAAGCGCCGAGCGAGCATCGCCGCGAGCGCAGCCAGCAAGGAGCGGAACGAGGTAGCGATGAGCGCTGGCGCGAAGAGCGAGGAAGCACAGTTCCGTCTGCAGGTACGTGACTGGCTCGAAACCGCCCTGTCCGGCGACTTCGCAGGGCTGCGCGGCACCGGGGGACCGGGCCGCGAGCACGAGGCCTTCGACGAGCGGTTGGCCTGGCACAAGCACCTCGCCGCGGCGGGCTGGACGTGTCTGGGCTGGCCGGTCCAGCACGGCGGTCGCGGAGCGTCGATCGCCGAGCAGGTGATCTTCCACGAGGAGTACGCGCGCGCCAACGCACCACGCAGCGTGAATCACCTTGGTGAGGAACTGCTCGGCCCGACCCTGATCGCGTTCGGCACGCCGCAGCAACAGCGACGGTTCCTGCCCAAGATCAAGTCGGTGGACGAGCTCTGGTGCCAGGGGTACTCCGAGCCGGGCGCCGGCTCCGATCTTGCCGGGGTCGCCACATCGGCCACGCTCGTGGACGGGCACTGGTCGGTCACCGGGCAGAAGGTGTGGACCTCGCTCGCGCACGTCGCCGACTGGTGCTTCGTTCTGGCGCGGACCGAACCGGGCTCCAGCCGGCACACGGGACTGTCCTACTTGCTGGTGCCGATGCGACAACCCGGGGTGGAGATCCGCCCCATCCGTCAGCTCACCGGCACCGCCGAGTTCAACGAGGTCTTCTTCGACGGTGCGCGGACGGACGAGTCGATGGTCGTCGGGCAGCCGGGCGACGGGTGGCGGGTCGCCATGGGCACGCTGTCCTTCGAGCGCGGGGTCGCCACGCTGGCGCAGCAGGTCGGCTTCCGGCGGGAGTTGGACGCCGTGATCACGCTCGCGCGCCGCACCGGCGTGGCCGACGACCCGATCATCCGCGACAAGCTCGCTCGCGCGTGGATGGGGTTGGAGGTCATGCGCGCGCACGCCCAGCGCACGCTGGCCAGCGTGGCCGCTGGAACACCCGGCACCGAAGCGAGCGTGGCGAAGCTGCTCTGGGCGCACTGGCACCGGGACCTTGGCGAGCTCGCCATGGAGGTGCTCGGCGCGCGTTCGCTGGTGACCCCGCCCGGCGACCTCGACGAGTGGCAGCGGTTGTTCCTGTTCACCCGCGCCGACACGATCTACGGCGGCTCGGACGAGATCCAGCGCAACATCATCGCTGAGCGCACGCTCGGCCTGCCGCGAGAGGTGCGCGCGTGATTCCCGCCTACCCGCCCGGTCACGCGCTGCTCGCCGGCAAGGTCGTCGTCGTCACCGCGTCCGCAGGCGCCGGCATCGGACAGGCGACAGCCCGCCGGTGCCTCGACGAGGGCGCGAGCGTCGTGATCAGTGATGCGCACGAACGCCGCCTCGGCGAAACGCTGGAAGCGTTGAAGGCCGAGCACGCCGATCGGGTCGCCGCGGTCGCGTGCGATGTCACCGACGAGGCACAGGTGCAGCGGCTCATCGAGACTTCGGCAGAGACCTTCGGCCGGTTGGACGTGATGATCAACAACGCCGGGCTCGGTGGTACGAAGTCGATCCTCGACATGACTGACGAGGAGTGGACGCGAGTGCTCGATGTGACGCTGAACGGCACGTTCCGCTGCACCCGCGCAGCGCTGCAGAGGATGGTTGCGCAGGGCGGCGGCGGAGCGATCGTCAACAACGCTTCGGTTATCGGCTGGCGCGCGCAGGCAGGCCAGGCGCACTATGCGGCGGCAAAGGCCGGCGTCATGGCGCTGACACGCTGCGCTGCCCTCGACGCTGCACCGCACAACATCCGGGTCAACGCCGTGGCCCCCAGTCTGGCGATGCACCCGCACCTGGCGAAGGTGACCAGCGAGGAACTGCTCGCCGAGCTCACGAAACAGGAAGCGTTCGGCCGGTACGCCGAGCCATGGGAGGTCGCCAACGTCATGCTGTTCCTGGCCAGTGACTACGCGTCCTACCTGACCGGCGAAGTCGTCTCGGTAAGCAGCCAGCACGCATGAGCGCAGCTCCGGATCGGCGTGGCGAGCTGCTCGACATCGCCGCCCGGTTGTTCGCCGAGCGCGGCCTGCGGGCCACGACGGTGCGCGACATCGCCGATGCGGCCGGCATCCTGTCCGGCAGCTTGTATCACCACTTCGACTCGAAGGAGTCGATGGTCGACGAGATTCTGCGCGGCTTCCTCGACGCGTTGTTTCACCGTTATCGCGAGATCGTGGCGCAGGATCTCGGCCCTCGCGGCACCCTGGAAGCGATCGTCGTCGCGTCCTTCCAAGCGCTCGACGAGCACCACGCGGCGGTCGCCATCTATCAGGCGGAGGCGCGCAGGCTGGCCGAACAGCCGCGCTTCGACTACATCCCCAAGCGGCTGACCGAGTTCCGCAAGATGTGGCACGACGCGCTGCGCGCCGGAATCGCCGACGGCAGCTTCCGCGCCGACCTCGACGTGGAACTGTCCTACCGGTTCCTGCGTGACACCGTGTGGGTCGGCGTCGGCTGGTACCGGCCCGGCGGCAAGCTCGCAATCGAGGAC
>DATFTS010000625.1:0-2772 GCA_035261645.1 Jatrophihabitans sp.
CTGGGGACGATCCTCGGCGCGGTGAACATGGTGACGACCGTGCTGACTCTGCGCGCGCCCGGTATGACGATGTTCCGGATGCCGATCTTCACCTGGAACATCCTCATCACCAGCCTGCTCGTGCTGCTGGCGTTCCCCATCCTGACTTCCGAGCTGCTGGTCCTGTACGCGGACCGGCACTTGCACTCGCAGGTGTTCGAGCCGAACAACGGCGGCGCCATCCTCTGGCAGCACCTGTTCTGGTTCTTCGGCCACCCCGAGGTGTACATCGTCGCGTTGCCGTTCTTCGGCATCGTCACGGAAGTCATCCCGGTGTTCAGCCGCAAGCCGCTGTTCGGCTACAAGGGCATGGTGCTCGCGACGCTGTCGATCGCCGCACTCTCGATGACGGTGTGGGCGCACCACATGTTCACGACCGGTGCGGTGCTGCTGCCGTTCTTCTCGGTGATGACGTTCCTCATCGCCGTCCCGACCGGCATCAAGTTCTTCAACTGGATCGGCTCCATGTGGCGCGGGTCGATCACGTTCGAGAGCCCGATGATCTTCGCTGTCGGCTTCCTCGTGACGTTCCTCTTCGGCGGCCTGACCGGCGTCCTGCTGGCCAGCCCGCCGATCGACTTCCATGTCGCCGACTCGTACTTCGTCGTGGCGCACTTCCATTACGTGCTCTTCGGCACCATCGTGTTCGCCGTTTACTCGGGCATCTACTTCTGGTTCCCGAAGTTCGTCGGGCGATACCTGGACGAGCGGCTGGGCAAGCTGCACTTCTGGATGACGTTCATCGGCTTCCACCTGACGTTCCTGGTGCAGCACTGGCTGGGCGCCAAAGGTATGCCACGGCGCATCCCGGATTACCTGCCGACGGACGGTTTCACCACGCTCAACACCGTCTCGACCATCGGCGCGCTCGTGCTCGGCGCGTCACTGCTGCCGTTCGTCTGGAACATGTACCACTCGTACCGGTTCGGCGAGATCGTCACCGCCGACGACCCCTGGGGCTTCGGGAACTCGCTCGAGTGGGCCACCACCAGCCCGCCGCCGCGGCACAACTTCCACTCGATCCCGCGCATCCGCTCCGAGCGTCCCGCGTTCGAGGCGCACTATCCGCACCTGCTCGAACGTCTCGAGGCCGAAGCGCACGCCGGTCGGCGCGTCCGGTCGCACGCGCTTGCCTCCGCCGGGGCATCACACGGCGCCCGGCAAGGGCAGCGCGACGTCGATCCGAACTGAGGGAGTCGCCGCGGCCGGCAGCAACGCCCGCCGCTTGTTCTGATATGCAGCCTGCGCCTTGATCCACCCAACGACGCTGCTCGCCACCATCTCCGGACGTGATCGTCCGGGGGTGACCGCCTCGCTGCTTGCGACTCTTGCCGCCTACGACGTCGAGATCCGCGACGTGGAGCAGGTTGTCATTCGCGATCGCCTCATCCTGGCCTTGCTGTTCGACCTGCACGGCGAGCCGACCTCGCTGCGCAACTCGTTCAGTCAGGCGGCGCGCGCGCTCGGGATGGAGAGCGAGGTGACGCTCGCCGAAGACGTCGGGAAGGCCCGACGCGGCGATCGGCGCACCCGCAGCCACGTGACCGTGATCGGCCGGCCGCTTCGTCCGGGCGCGCTGAGCCACATCGCGCAGCGCATTGCCGACGTCGGCGGCAACATCGAGTCGGTGACACAACTGGCCAACGAGCCGGCTGCGAGCCTCGAGATGATCGTGCAGGCACCGGATCACGCCGCGCTGCGCAGCGTCCTGGTGACAGCCGTGGACGAGACCGGGCTCGACATCGCGGTGGAGCCGGCCGGGCTGCATCGACGCGCCAAGAGGCTGGTTGTGCTCGACGTCGACTCGACGTTGATCCGCGACGAGGCGATCGACGTCCTCGCCGCGCGCGCCGGCGTGGGTGCCGAGGTAGCGGCGCTGACCTCACGGGCGATGGCGGGCGAACTCGACTTCGCGGAGGCCCTGAAGGCCAGGGTGGCGCTTCTGGAGGGGCTGACCGCCGACGATCTCGACGCAGTGCGCGAGCAGTTGAAGCTGACGCGCGGCGCACGGACGTTCGTCCGGACGCTGCGGCGGCTCGGCTATCACGTCGGCGTCGTCAGTGGCGGGTTCACCTTCGTCACCGACCGCTTCGAGAAGGAGTTGCAGCTCGACTTCGCGGCGGCGAACGAGCTGGAGGTCGTCGACGGGCGAGTGACTGGGCGCATCGTCGGGCCGATCGTCGACCGGGCCGGCAAGGCCAGCGCGCTCAAGCGCTTTGCCGAACAGTTCGGCGTGCCGCTGTCGCAGACGGTGGCCGTCGGAGATGGCGCGAACGACATCGACATGCTCGAGGCGGCCGGCCTCGGCGTTGCGTTCAACGCCCGTCCTGCGTTGCGCGAAGCCGCGGATACGTCCGTCAGCCTGCCCTACCTCGACACCGTGCTGTTCGTGCTCGGCATATCGGCCGACGACGTTGCCGAGGCGGCGGGAGACCTGCCCACCTGAACGGTCAAGTCAGCCGTCCACACGCGCGCGTTCGTCCACAAGACGCCCCCGCAACTCCCGGACGGGTGAACGCTCGCTGATCCTGCCGTGGTGCGGACGCGAGCCGGGTATGAGCTGCCACGGATCCTGACTGCCGGGACAGCCGCCCGGATCGGCATCACGCGATCGGCCATCCGGACCGAACTGCGTCGGGGCCGCTGGCGGCGGCTTGCGCCCGGCATTGTGCTCACCGCTGCGGATCCGCCAAGCCGCTTGGACTGGGCTGAGGCCGGCATCGTGACGAGTGG
>DATFTS010000626.1:0-2973 GCA_035261645.1 Jatrophihabitans sp.
AGCGCAGGTAGACGGTGCCCCGGTTGGTGGGCCTGAGCAACGCATGGACACACTGCCCACACAGGCCTGCGTTTGCGGGCAGGGTCGCGTCATCCACGGCTCCAGCATGCCCCGCCGGGGGGCGGCGGCGGTGCCGGTGCCAAATGACCGCTCCGACGGCCGCCAGGCCGGCCCACAGCCAGCCGGAACCTGGGAAGGGGTGCAACACCGAGAGTGCTGCGACGCCGTCCGGCTTGCCCATCAGCCAAGTGGCCGCCAGCGTGAGCAGTTGGTACTGCCACCGCCAGCCGAGCACCAGCGGGATGATCACCAGCAGCGTGAAGTAATGGCTCCACACGATCGGGCTGGCCACGACGGACGCCACGACGCACGCGCAGAAAACGATCGCCTCGTCACCGGAGCTGCGATACCTAGCCCAGCCGAATGCGACGATCGCCGCAGCGAACAGCATGGGGCCGATCGTCAACGCCAACCCGCTGGCGTCGAGATGGCTCAGCGCGGCGGTGATCGACGAGCTGTGCGGGCCCTCGTGAGCGGACAGGTTCGACAGCATCCGCTGGAAGGTCGAGACGCTGAGGCCGGCTACCTCGCAGCCGACGACGATGACTGCGGCGCTCAACGCCACCGTGGCCACCGCCGGCTTGATGCGACGAGTGACCAGCAGCCAGGCGATCATCGGCAGCAGGAACAGTTTCGCGACGATCACCGCAGTCAGCGCGAGGGTGACAGCGACCACGCGGTCGCGGTAGCGCCACGCCACCGCGAGCCCCAGCAGCAGCCAGACATTGAGTGTGCCGAGCTGGAAACCGCGGACCACCGGCTCAGCGGTCAACGCCAGCACGAGTGGCACGATGCCTGCCGTCTGCCCCGTGACGAGCCGGACGGCCAGCAGCACGGCAACGACGCTGAGGGCGTAATAGATCAACCCCGCGGCGCTGATCGACAGTCCGTTGAACGGCACGAACAGCCACGCGGTGAAGTACGGGTAGACGAACGCGTGGCCCGACCACAGCGCCGGAGAGGACGGGCCGACGTAGGGCGATACGCCATGTGACACCGCGCGCGCGCCGTGCAGGAACACCATGAAGTCAACGGGGTGCACCTTGCGGACGAACAGCACCCAGACACAAACAGCACACGCTGCCGCGACGGCAATGTCCCGCGCCGTCGCCGCGCGCTCGTAGAGCTGCCGCGCTTTGGCAGTCACAGAGGGACGATATCCGCTACCGCACTGCGTCAAACCTGCCCGTGCGAGGCTCCTCAGGATTCGTCGGAGACGAAGGCGACGATCGTGGTGGTGCCGTCCTCGGAGACCACGCGGATCGCGTCGTCAGTGACATCGACCTCGACCGGGTCGTCAATGATGTGCCGCAGTGTCACGGGATAACGACCGGACCGGCCCCCGACGGCAATGATCACCACGTCGTCCTTCCGGTCATAGTTCGCGTATGCGAACGGCACCCGTTCGGCTTCCTCGTTGTCGCCGAACTCCTGGTCGAGAATTTCGATGACGACTTGGTCACCCTCGTGATCATCGGTCAACCGGTCGAGTTCCTCGGCCCAGGCCTCGCGATCAGTCGACGTGTCAGTCATGTCAACCTCCTCACGTCCCGATTGAACGCAGGCGAGCAGACACCGACGTCACCTCGCGATGTCCAGAAGCAGCAGCGAACCTGCCCTCCGAGGACGACGTCGCGCCCTTACCCGACCCGAATCGCGTAGTCAGCCTGCGGGACCAGTTCGCCGATCACCGGTGCGCCGGGGATCTCGCCGGCGAGCAGCAGCCCGCCGCTGGTCTGCGCGTCCGCAAGCAGCAGCAACTCGTCGGCACCGGCATCGCCGTGCAGATGCGGACGCACCCAGTCGAGGTTGCGACATGTCCCGCCGCTCACGAAGCCGTCACGTAGCGCTTCGCGGGCTCCGTCGAGGTAAGGCACCGCGGCCGGGTCGATCACGGCGCTCACTCCCGAGGCCCGCAGCATCTTGAAAAGGTGACCGAGCAGGCCGAAGCCGGTCACGTCAGTGCCCGCTCGAATCCCCGCCGCCAGCGCGGCGTCCGCCGCTGCCTTGTTCAGCGTGACCATGCACGCCACCGCGTGCGGGAAGACCTCACCGGTGGCCTTGTGCCGGTTGTTCAGGACGCCAAGGCCAAGGGGCTTCGTCAGCGTCAGCGGCAAGCCGGCCTGCGCGGCGTCGTTGCGGATCAGCCGGCGCGCGTCCGCCAGGCCCGTCACCGCCATGCCGTACTTCGGCTCCGGGTCGTCGATGCTGTGCCCGCCCGCCACCGGGCAGCCGGCTTCGCGCGCCACGTCCAGACCACCGCGCAACACCTCGCGCAGCAACTCCAGCGGCAGCACGTCACGCGGCCAGCCCACGAGATTGACCGCGACCGTGGGCCGCCCGCCCATCGCGTACACGTCGGAGAGCGCGTTCGCCGCTGCGATCCGCCCCCAGTCATAGGCGTCGTCGACCACCGGGGTGAAGAAGTCGGCAGTCGCTACCACGGCGGTGTCGCCATCGATCCGCACGACGGCCGCGTCGTCACCGTCGCCGAGCCCCACGAGCACGTCGCGAGGCCAATCGGTTACCAGGCCGCTGACCAGCGTTTCCAGCTCGCCCGGCGGGATCTTGCAGGCGCAGCCGCCGCCATGGGCGTACTGCGTGAGCCGAACCGCCGATGGTGCAGTCGTCACGCTGCCTCACGCTATCGGTACCGTGACCGCGGAGGCGTATGGGTGCCTGGTGGCCCTCCCGGTCTTCAAAACCGGTGAAGCAGGCTTGAGAAGTCGGCCGATCGCCGCATTCATGGGCCAAGAACCGCGCGCTTGAAGCAATCTCGTTCACCTTCGGGGGGACGTCGGGCACTGTCCGGGGGCTGGCTGATCGTCAATCGGTGACTGCCGTCGGAACATAGCGAGGGTCTCGGCTCGTCTCAGCGGGTGTGACGGCTCGGGTGGGTGCGCTGTTGGTGTG
>DATFTS010000627.1:0-6874 GCA_035261645.1 Jatrophihabitans sp.
GCTCTCGCTCGGCGTTCCGCACGTCGTGATCGCGGACGCGCTCGCCGACGGGATCCGCTCCGTCGCTCGCGTCGCGTCCGCGGGCAGCGGCGACCAGTACGCGCTCGCCAAGCGCCTCGGGATGCCGCCGTGGAAGGTGAAGCGCGCGTCCTCGCAGGCCCGCGGCTGGACCGAAGCCGGGCTGCGCGAAGCCTTGGGCGTCGTCGCCACGCTGAACGCCGACGTCAAGGGTGCCGCGGCCGACCCGGCGTACGCGCTGGAGTCGGCTGTACGCAAGATCGGTGCCGCGCGAGCCGTATCCGGCCGTCGCGCCACGGCGCCGGCGGGCGGCCGGAGCCAGCCCGCGTAGGTCGCTGCCAGCCCGCGTAGGTCGCTGCCACCCCGCGGCATGTCGCTGCGCCGCTGCTCAAGACGTACGCCGCTGCTCAAGACGAACGGCCCTGCTCAGGACGCAGTCGAGCCGTGCTACCCCGGAGGGCGGCACGGCTCGTGTACTGCGAAGTTTGAGTTGCGAACCGACCTCAGATCGAGTTCGCGCGGCTCGCCATCGCCGACTTCTTGTTGGCGGCCTGGTTCGCGTGGATGACGCCCTTGCTGGCGGCCTTGTCGAGCTGACGCGACGCGGTGCGCATCGCCTCCATCGCAGCCTCGCGGTCGCCGGTGTCAGCGGCCTCGCGGAAGCGGCGGATGGCCGTCTTGAGCGAGGACTTGACGCTCTTGTTGCGCAGCCGGGCCGCCTCGTTGGTGCGGATCCGCTTGATCTGGGACTTGATGTTCGCCACGAAAAAGCCTCGAAGTTCTCAGTGGTTCAGGGACTGCCGGCCTGGACCGGACCTGGTCAGCGCCGCCGACCCGCCGCCCTGGCGGGCGGCACGCCGATGTGGACCGGCGAGCAGGCAACCGCGCCAGCTTACCAGCGGGGCTGCAACGCCCCAAAATCAAGGGCCGAGTACCGGTTAGCCACCACGCTGCGACGGCCCGCCGGTCAGACGGGCTCACCGCCGCTGCGGCGCACCGAGACGAGCTCGAACTTGGTGTACAGGTAGGTGCGCACCCCGTCCTGAGTGCTCGCCACGTCGGTGACGCGCTGATCGTCCTCGGCGTCCTCGCCGTAGATCATCGCGACGCCGTCGGCGTCGAAGAACACGCCGCCGTCGACCGGCGCCAGGTCGGTCAGCTGCACCACCACGTACCGCCCGCCGAGCGACTGGACCAGTTTGCGGACCTCGTCACTGCGGGCGTCCGAAGAGCTGATGAACACACCGAGAACCTGCTGCCAGTCGTCCTCGCCGGGCGTCGTGTTCACGAGGTCGCCGGGACGCAGGTCAACGGCGGGCACTCGGTATTCGGCGGCGGCGCGAGGGTCGGTCATGCGGACATCCTGCCCGATGCTCTCAGCCGGAGCCCGAACGGGTGCGCCGTGGCGGTGCGGATCAGGAACCGAACGGCAGCTGCGGCTGCGGCGGTCCGTGTGTCGGATCCACACCGTCGAACAGGCTGCTGATCGACTCGCCGCCGTGGATCCGGGAGATCGCCTCGGCGAACAGCGGCGCCACCGACCGGACGGTCAGCCGCGGCCAGTCGTCGCCAGGCGGTGGCACGGTGTCGGTGGTGACGATCTCTGCCACCATCGGGTGACCGTGCAGCCGCTCGATCGCCTTGCCGGCGAACAGCCCGTGCGTGCAGGCGATCGACACCTCCGGGCAGTCCTGTTCCGCGAGCTTGTCGAGCAGTTCGAGGATCGACCCACCGGTTGCGATTTCGTCGTCGAGGACGATTGCCCGCTTGCCGCGGACGTCGCCGACGATGGCGTCGATCACCACCCGGTCGTCGGCCAGGCGCTGCTTCGACCCGGCCGCGACCGGCAGACCGAGCAGCCGGGCGAACTGCGTCGCCGTCTTCGCGTTGCCGAGATCCGGCGACACGACGACCGTGTCGGTCAGGTCGTGGTCGATGAAGTGGTCGGCCAGTTCACCGATCGCGGTCAGGTGGTCGACCGGTACGGAGAAGAAACCGTGCACCTGCGGAGCATGCAACGTCATGGTCAGCACCCGGTCGGCGCCGGCCGTCACCAGCATGTCGGCCACCAGCCGTCCGGCGATGGAGATGCGCGAGGCGTCTTTCTTGTCCGAGCGGGCGTATGCGTAGTGCGGGATCACCGCGGTGACCTGGGCCGCCGACGCCCCACGCGCCGCGTCGAGCATCAGCAGGAGCTCCATCAGGTGCTCCTGCGTCGGCGCGACAAGTGGCTGGATGACGTAGACGTCGCGCTGCCTGCAGTTCTCGCGGATCTGCACGTACAGGCAGTCGTTGCTGAACCGGCGGATTTCGACGGGCGACAGCGCGACGCCGAGCTGCTCGCAGATGCGTGTCGCGAGTGGCCGATGTGCGCCGCCGGACAGCACCACGATCTCGCGCATGCGTGCAGGTTATCGACTCCGCGCGACGGTTCACGCGGCGGCGACCCCCAACGCCCGCGGCCGCTTCGGTCGCTGCGCGAAGCTCTCGCGCGTGCGACCTGCGCGGGAGCGTGCCGGTCACCGACCCCGGTCGTGTCAAAATGGGCCAGTGACGAGCGCTCCCGCGAGGAATTGATCGGCCCGTGACCCACGCCGGCCGGACGGATCCGGCCCGGATCCGCAACTTCTGCATCATCGCCCACATCGACCATGGCAAGTCGACGCTTGCGGACCGGATGTTGCAGCTCACTGGCGTCGTCGATCCGCGGCAGATGCGTGCGCAGTACCTCGACCGGATGGACATCGAACGCGAGCGCGGTATCACCATCAAGGCGCAGAACGTCCGGATGCCCTGGACGAGCCGGGAGACCGGGATCGAGCACGTCCTGCACATGATCGACACGCCAGGACACGTCGACTTCACCTACGAGGTGTCCCGGTCACTGGCGGCCTGCGAGGGTGCGGTGCTGCTGGTCGACGCTGCGCAGGGGATCGAGGCGCAGACGTTGGCGAACCTCTACCTGGCGCTCGAGAACGACCTGCACATCATCCCGGTGTTGAACAAGATCGACCTGCCGGCCGCCCAGCCGGACGTCTACGCGGCGGAGATCGCGAACATCCTCGGCTGCCCGCCGGAGGACGTGCTGCGCGTCAGCGCCAAGACCGGTCAGGGTGTCGGGGAGTTGCTCGATGTCATCTGTCGTGACGTGCCGCCGCCTGTAGGCGACGCGGACGCGCCGCCGCGGGCGTTGATCTTCGACTCCGTCTACGACATCTATCGCGGCGTCATCACCTACATCCGGGTCTTCGACGGGCAGTTCCTGCCGCGTGAGCGAATCAAGATGATGTCGACGGGCGCCACCCACGAACTGCTCGAGATCGGTGTCATCTCGCCGGAGCCGAAGCCGACCGACGGGCTCTCGGTCGGGGAGGTCGGCTACCTGATCACCGGCGTGAAGGACGTCCGCCAGTCGCGCGTCGGCGACACCGTGACCGACGCGGCCAAGCCGGCGACCGAGGCCCTGGGTGCCTACCGCGACCCGAACCCGATGGTCTACTCCGGGCTGTATCCCATCGACGGCTCGGACTACCCGCTGCTTCGTGACGCGCTCGACCGGCTGCGTCTCAACGACGCGGCGCTCGTGTACGAGCCGGAGTCGAGTGCGGCGCTGGGGTTCGGCTTCCGCTGCGGATTCCTCGGCCTGCTGCACCTCGAGATCACCCGGGATCGGCTGGAGCGCGAGTTCGACCTCGACCTCATCTCGACCGCGCCGAACGTCGTCTATCGCGTCGTGCTCGAGGACGGCACCGAGCACGTCGTCACGAACCCGTCCGACTGGCCCACAGGCAAGAAGATGGCCGAGGTGTACGAGCCGGTGGTCAAGGCGATGATCATCGCGCCGAGTGAATACATCGGGTCGATCATGGAGCTGTGCCAGGACCGCCGCGGCATGCTCAACGGGATGGACTACCTGTCCGAGACGCGCGTCGAGCTCCGTTACACGCTGCCACTGGCAGAGATCATCTTCGACTTCTTCGATCAACTGAAGTCGCGCACCCGCGGATATGCCAGCCTCGACTACGAGCTGGCGGGGGAGCAGAGCGCTGACCTCGTCAAGGTGGACATCCTGCTGCAGGGTGAGCCGGTCGACGCCTTCTCCGCGATCGTTCACAAGGACAAGGCCTACGGCTACGGCACGGCAATGACGACCAAGCTGCGCAAACTGATCCCGCGCCAGCAGTTCGAAGTGCCGATCCAGGCGGCGATCGGATCGCGCGTGATCGCGCGGGAGAACATCCGTGCGCTGCGCAAGGACGTCCTCGCCAAGTGCTACGGCGGTGACATCACACGCAAGCGCAAGCTGCTGGAGAAGCAGAAGGAAGGCAAGCGGCGGATGAAGATGGTCGGCCGGGTGGAGGTGCCACAGGAGGCATTTATCGCCGCGCTCTCCACCGCCGAGACTGCGGACGCAACCAAGAAGTAATTCTTGAAGTTGTCCGCGCGTCTGGCCGCTCCAGCGGCTGGAAGCGCGGACAACTTGCGGGATGGGCGGACGCGAGTCGCGGGGAGGCGCCGCGAACAACTTGCGAGGAGCGCGCGGACAACTCGCGAGCTATGGCGGGTTCAGGGGCAGGTGGGCGATGTCGCCGCGTCCGCCCACCAGGATCACCGCTAGCGCATCGACCTCACCGCGAATCGGCTGGTAGCCCTGCTCCACGGTCTCCTGCACGTCGCGCAGCAGCGGCTTGGCCACCCGCGTCGCGAGCGTCAGATGCGGTACCCACAGGCGAGGCGCGCTGCGCTCACCGAACGCGGACGGCCAGCCGGCGTGCTTCAGCGAGCGGTACACGTCGCGCTGCAGTGCGGGTAGGCCGTGGTTCGCGGCCGGTCCGAGCCACAGCACACCGGCACGTCCGAACCGTCCGACCTCGGTCAGCGCGATGGGCACCGGCGCATGCCGGGCGGCCACCTCGGCCGCGACGGCAACGACCCGGTCGAGCTCCTCGCCGCGGTGCACCCGGGCGGCCGCGAGACTGAAGTGCGGGCGGTGCGGTGGACGCGGCGGCAGCGGCACGCCCGCGTCCCGCACGACGTCGCGCAGCGCGTAGACCGCCGTGTCGAGCTCAGGGTCGAACGCCGCGCACACGACCGCCGTCACCGTGCCCGCGCTCTTGGCAGCCATCAGACGGGTCAGATCTCGAGGACGATCTTCCCGACCAAGTCACCCGCCGCCATCGCCGCCAACCCCTCCGCAGCCTGCTCGAGCGGCAGTACGCGGTCGATGTGCGGGCGCAGTCCCGTGGCACGCAGGAACGCGATCAGGTCGCCGAGCTCGTGCTTCGTCCCCATCGTCGAACCGACGAGCTCGAGCTGCAGGAAGAAGAAGCGGTTGAGCTCGGCAGGTGGGTTGGGTCCAGACGTCGCGCCCGAGATGACCACGCGCCCGCCCGGCTTGAGCGACTTCGCCGAGTGCGAGTAGGTCGCCTCGCCCACGGTTTCCATCACCGCGTCGACGCGCTCGGGCAGCCGCGCACCCGACGGGAACGCCTCATGCGCGCCGAGCTTGCGCGCCACCTCCTGCTTGGCCTCCGAGCGAGCCGTCGCCCAAACCCGGAAACCGGCCGCGCGTGCCATGGCGATGCAGGCGGTCGCTACGCCACCAGTCGCGCCCTGGACGAGGACCGTCTGGCCGGGACGCAGTCCGGACTTCGTGAACAGCATGCGATAGGCGGTCAGCCACGCGGTGGGCAGGCACGCCGCCTCCGCGAAGGACAGTTCGGCCGGCTTGGGCAGCACGTTGCGCTGCGGCACCAGGACGTACTCGGCGAGCGAGCCCTGATGCTTTTCCGAGAGCAGCGTCCGGCCGGGGTCGACGGTGTCGTCGCCGGTCCATCCCGGTGTGTTGATCACCGAGTGGACGACGACCTCCGCACCGGTCGACTCGTCGATACCCGCCGCGTCACAACCCAAGATCATCGGCAGTTGCTCGGGCTTGATGCCGACACCGCGCAGCGTCCACAGGTCATGGTGGTTCAGGCTGGCCGCCGAAACCCGGACCCGCGTCCAGCCCGCTTGCGGCGATGGGTCGGGACGCTCGCCGATCACCAGCCCCTTCAACGGATCGTCCGGGTCGAAGGACGACGCGTAAACAGCCCTCATGCGGTCAGCTCCACCGGCGCGCTCGCCAGTGCCTGCTGGATCGCTTCGACGAGTTCCCGCGCAGACTGGGCGGTCAGCTCGAGGGCGATCCGTGCGGACGGCCCCTTGGCCGGCGCCGCGAGATCGATGTTGAGCGTGTGCTCTGCCATCGCATGCACCGGGTGATCGAAGTACACCGTCGCGCCGGTGACCTTGAACCAGCTGCCGTCCGGGCCCTTTCCGCTGCCTTCGACCGGGGTAGTGACGGTCATGTACGTGCACATGTGAGTGGCCTCCTAGGCGCTCAGGTACCTACCGTAGAAGTCGGCGATCCGCTCCCAGCCGTCGTTCGCGGCTTCGACGCGGTAACTCGGCCGGTCGATCGAGAAGAAGGCGTGCGCGGCGTTGTCGTAGCGGTGGAACTCGTAGGTCTTGCCGTGCTGCTTGAGGATCTGCTCGAACTCGTGGACGTGCGCCGGCGAAGGGTGCTGGTCGTCGTTGCCGAACAGGCCGAGCACCGGGCAGCGCAGGTTGGGCAGTTGGTCGACGAGATTGGTGACCTTCACTGGGAAGCCCTCCGGTGGCGTGCCAGTGACGTACGCGCCGTAGCAGTCCACAGCGGCGTCGAGGTCCAGGTTGCAGGCCGCAAGCACGGCCTGGCGACCACCCGAGCAGTAGCCGATCACGCCGACCTTGCCGTTCGAGGTGGGCAACGAGCGGAGGTACTCGGCCGCGCCGCCGACGTCTCCGACGAGCTGTGCGTCAGGGATGCCGC
>DATFTS010000628.1:0-2864 GCA_035261645.1 Jatrophihabitans sp.
GAGGACTATGCGTCGTACTACCAGAAGTACGCGTCTGCCGACTCCCCGCCGATGCGGGGCGCGGATCCGGCGATCGTCCTGGTGCCCGGCGTCGGGATGTTCAGCTTCGGCAAGGACAAGCAGACGGCACGGGTTGCCGGCGAGTTCTACGTCAACGCCATCAACGTCATGCGCGGCGCCGAGGGCATCTCGACCTACGCCCCGATCGACGAGTCGGAGAAGTTCCGCATCGAGTACTGGGCGCTCGAAGAAGCGAAGCTCGCACGCATGCCCAAGCCCAAGGCGCTCGCAACGCGTGTCGCGCTGGTGACCGGCGGCGGTTCGGGGATCGGGCGCGCGATCGCGCAGCGGTTGGCCGCTGAAGGGGCGTGCGTAGTGGTCGCCGACCGGGACGGCGCCGCCGCGGCGACCGTCGCGGACGAGATCGGCTCGGCCGACGTCGCCATCGCGGTCACCGTCGACGTCACCGACGAGGACGGCATCGGTGCCGCGTTCGCCGAGGCGTCACTCGCGTTCGGCGGCGTCGATCTCGTCGTCAACAACGCGGGACTCTCCGTCTCCAAGCCGCTGCTCGAGACGACGCTGAGCGACTGGGACGTGCAGCACAACGTGATGGCGCGCGGCTCCTTCCTCGTATCGCGCGAGGCGGCGCGCGTGATGCAGGCGCAGCAGATGGGCGGCGACATCGTCTATGTCGCGTCGAAGAACAGCGTCTTCGCCGGCCCCAACAACGTGGCCTACGGCGCGGCCAAGGCCGACCAGGCGCACCAGGTCCGGCTGCTCGCGGCCGAGCTCGGTGAGTTCGGCATCCGTGTCAACGGCGTCAACCCGGACGGCGTGGTGCGTGGCTCGGGCATCTTCGCCGGCGGTTGGGGAGCGCAACGGGCCGCGGTGTACGGCGTCGCCGAGGAGGACCTCGGCAAGTTCTACGCGCAGCGCACCCTGCTCAAGCGTGAGGTGCTGCCCGAGCATGTCGCTGCCGCGGTGTTCGCGCTGACCGGCGGCGACCTGTCGCAGACGACTGGCCTGCACATTCCCGTCGATGCCGGAGTCGCCGCCGCATTCCTGCGCTGAACCCGCCTGCGCTAACCCGCCTCCGCTGAACCCGTCGAGAGGAGCGCTGATGACCGGAGCCGTGTTGTCCGAACCTTCGAATATGTGGGATGCAGAGGAGATCGCCATCGTCCAACTGCTGGCGGAGGGTCTCGTACTGGAGGCGATCGCACGCCGGCTCGCGCTGAGCGAGCGCACGGTACGGCGTCGCATCCGGGCGCTGTGCGACCGCTTCGGTGTGGACGCGCCCGTGCAGGTCGTCGTCCTCGCCGCCCGCAGCGGTGTGTTGTAGGTGGCGCAGTCGTTCGCGGCCGTCGACTTGGGGGCGTCGTCCGGCCGGGTGATGGTGGCCGCGTTCGACGCGGGCGGCGTCGAGTTGCGCGAGGTGCACCGGTTCCCGAACCGGCCGGTGTCGGTGCACGGCACCCTCTACTGGGACGTCCTGTCGCTGTGGGCGGGGGTGCTCGACGGGCTGCGGATCGCCAGCCGACCAGCGGCACTGTCAGGCATCGGCGTCGACTCGTGGGCGGTGGACTACGCGCTCGTCGATGGCGACGGGACGTTGCTCGCCAACCCGGTGCACTACCGCGACCGCCGCACAGACGGTGTCCCGGAGACTGTCGACGCTCTGGTCCCTGCCGAGGAGTTGTACGAGGTCACCGGCGTGCAGCGGCTGCCGTTCAACACCATCTACCAGCTGTATGCGGCGCGCACGTCGGCGGCGTTGCGCGCGGCCGAGTCGTTGTTGATGATCCCCGACCTGTTCGGCTACTGGCTCACCGGCGAGCGCGGCGGCGAGGTCACCAACGCCTCCACTACCGGGCTGTTCGACGTGCGCGCGCGGGCCTGGTCGAGCGTGCTCGCCAAGCGGCTGGCGCTGCCGTCGGAGCTGTTGCCTGAGGTGCGCCAGCCGGGGGACCGGCTCGGCACCGTGCTGCCCGAGGTGGCGGCTGAATGCGGATCGGACCGCGTCCCGGTGTGGACGGTGGGGTCGCACGACACGGCCTCTGCGGTTCTGGGTGTGCCGGCCAGCGACGACGCGTTCGCCTACATCTCGTGCGGGACGTGGTCACTGGTAGGTGTCGAGCTGTCTCGGCCGGTGACGACGGACGCGGCTCGCGTTGCGAACTTCAGCAATGAACTCGGCGTCGACGGCACCGTGCGGTTCCTGCGCAACGTGATGGGGCTGTGGCTGCTCCAGGAGTCGGTGCGTACGTGGGAGCGGGCAGGTCACCGGATAGACCTGCCGCGGGTGCTGGCGGAGGCCGCGCATTTGCCCGGGCGACGCAGCGTCGTCGACCCCGACCGCCCGGAGTTCCTATCGCCCGGCGACATGCCCGCTCGCATCCAGGCGGAGTGCCGGCGCACTGACCAACCGGTGCCGCAGTCGCCCGCGGAGCTCACCAGGTGCATCCTCGACAGCCTCGCTGTCGCGTACCGCAGGACGGTGCTCGACGCGGCCGAGTTGTCCGGCGCGCGGGTCGAGGTCGTCCATCTCGTCGGGGGTGGAGCTCAGAACGCATTGCTCTGCCAACTGACCGCCGACGCCTGCGAGCTACCCGTCGTGGCCGGGCCGGTCGAGGCGGCGGCGTACGGCAACGTGCTCGTCCAGGCGCGCGCGGCAGGCGTCGTCTCCGGCGAGCGCGCCGAGCTGCGGGCGCTGCTGCGCGACACCAACACGGTGACCTACCTCCCGCGACTTTGAACCCCGCCGGCGTCGCCGGACTCCGGTAGCGAGGCTGACACCTTGGAAGTGCGGCGATTGGCCGGATTCGGCCATCCTTTTCGATATCCCTTGTCCTGTTCTGGGC
>DATFTS010000629.1:0-4689 GCA_035261645.1 Jatrophihabitans sp.
CTCGCGTCCGTCCGATCAGCGCCGTTCGGGACGCTGGTCGAGCAGATGCTGCAGCAGTCGGACAACGTGATCGCGGAGTGCCTCGCCCGCCAGGTCGCGCTGGCCGAGCACCGGCCGGCGTCGTTCACCGGGGCGGCACAAGCGGTGCGGTCGGTGCTGACGAGGCTGGGCGTCGACCCAGGTGTCGGTCTCGTCGACGGCAGTGGACTTGCCGCTCGCGACCGGGTGAGTGCCGCGGCGCTGGCGGGCGTGTTGCGGCTCATCGCCGGACCGGCCCAGCCGCGACTGCACGCCGTGACGGCTGCGCTGCCGGTGGCCGGTTGGTCGGGGACCCTGGCGACGCGGTACGTGCACGGGCGGGGGCGGGCGGCGGCCGGGCTGGTGCGCGCCAAGACCGGCACGCTGACCGGCGTCTCGACTCTCGCCGGGCTGGTGCACGACCACAGCGGGCGGCTGCTCGGGTTCGCGCTGATGGCCGAGCACACCGGCCCGACCCCGGCCGCGGAGTCCGCCCTCGACACGGTGGTGGCCACGCTGGCCGGCTGCGGCTGCCCCTGACGCTCTGCTCACACCGCGTCCGCCTCCGTCCGCACCCTCAGTTTGCATCCGTCCGCATCGCTATCTCGCCGAAATAGTGGCCGGTGCGAATGCAAACCAAGGGGTGGTCGGTACTTTGGGTTCCATGCCGGGCCTCATTGACTGGGACATCGCCGCGCGGGCGGCGAAACGACTCAGCCCACCCCTGCCCGGTACGTCCCTGCGCGAGGCGGAGGACGCCGTCTCCGAGCTGTACCGCGCCACCGCGCTGGCAGCCGACAACGTCGCTCAGCTCACCGGGCTGCGCGAGCCGCCCGTGACCGCCGCCACCCGGGTGATCGACCGGCCGACCTGGATCGACGCCAACGCCGGCGGCATGCAGTCGATCATGGATCCGCTCGTCGACCGGCTCACTGCCGACCATCCGTTGGGCCAGGTGGCCGAGCGCATCGGCGGCCGGATCACCGGAGTACAGGTCGGCGTCGTGCTCGGCTTCCTGTCAGGCAAGGTGCTCGGCCAGTTCGAGTTCTTCGACCGTCCGGGCGGTCAGCTGCTGCTCGTCGCGCCGAACATCGTCTCCGCCGAGCGTCAACTGCGCGTCGACCCGCATGACTTCCGGCTGTGGGTGTGCCTGCACGAGGTGACGCACCGGGTGCAGTTCACGGCGGTGCCGTGGCTGCGCCAGCACATGCTCGACGAGATCGGGGCGCTCGGCTCGGCGATGGAGACCGATCCGGCCGAGTTGCGCCGACGGGTCACCGGCGCAGTGGGCGAGCTGGTGCGCGTCGTACGCGGCGAGGACGACGGCAGCGGGCTGCTCGCCGTGCTCGCCACCCCGGAGCAGCGCGTCGTGCTGGAGCGGGTGACCGCGTTCATGTCGCTGGTCGAGGGACACGCCGAGTACGTGATGAACGCCGTGCCTGACTCAGTCATCCCGAGCCGGCAAGTGATCGAGAGCCGGTTCGCCGCGCGCCGCCGCGGCGGCGGCAATCCACTGGACCGGTTGCTGCGCCGGCTGCTCGGGCTCGAGGCGAAGACCCGGCAGTACGTTGACGGGTCCAGCTTCGTGCGGGCGGTCATCGAGCGCATCGGCGTGCCGGACTTCAACGCGATCTGGACGTCGGTCGAGACGCTGCCGACGAAGGCCGAGATCTCCGATCCGGCCCGCTGGATCGCCCGCATCCACGCCTAGGCCCGCGGGATGGGACCGGCTCCGGCGGTTGCGGCCGTCCGCAGTGCCGTGCGTGCCGGTCTGCGGGACTGCTCGCGGGTGCTGGTCGCCTGCTCGGGCGGTGCGGATTCCCTCGCCCTCGCCGCCGCCACCGCGTTCGAGGCCGCCCGCGCCGGCGTCCCGGCGGGTCTGATCACCGTCGACCACGGCCTGCAGGACGGCTCGGCCGCGCACGCTCGGCACGTCGCCACGATCGGCTACGAACTCGGCCTCGACCCGGTCGAGGTGATTGCTGTCCACGTCGGCGCCACAGGCGGACCGGAGGGCGCCGCGCGCGACGCCCGCTACGCCGCGCTCGACTCGGCCGCCTCGGCGCTCGACGCGCACATCCTGCTCGGCCACACCCTCGACGACCAGGCCGAAACCGTCCTGCTCGGCCTGGGGCGCGGCTCCGGCCCGCGCTCCATCGCCGGCATGGCCGCCGTCGACGGCCGCTACCTGCGTCCGTTCCTCGGCCTGCGTCGCGCCACAACTGAGGCGGCCTGTGCGGCGCTCGGCCTCGCTCCCTGGGCCGACCCGCACAACATCGACCCCGCATACCAGCGGGTGCGGCTGCGCCGGGAGGTGCTGCCACTTCTCGAGGACGTGCTGCAGGGTGGGGTGGCCGAGGCGCTCGCGCGCACCGCGGGCCTGCTGCGCGACGACGTGGACGCGCTGGACGCCCTCGCCCGCGAACTCGTCCAGCCCCTGCAAAGTGACGGCCAACTGGACGTGAAGAAGCTGGCCGAGCTGCCCCGAGCCCTGCGCACCCGGGTGCTGCGCCTCTGGGCCGACGACGCCGGTGTGCCGTCTCTCACCGCCGAGCGCACCGCGGCGCTGGAGGCGCTCGTCACCGACTGGCACGGGCAGGGACCGGTCTACCTGCCAGGCGGAGTGGCGGCTCATCGGGTGTCTGGAAAACTCAAGGCATACGCCGCCGATTAACGGGAGTGACGTGTCTGTACTCGATGCCGACATCGAAGAAGTCCTGGTCTCCGCCGAACAGATCACGAGCCGCATCGCCGAGCTCGCGAAGGAGATCGACGGCGACTACGAGGGTCGCGAGCCCGTCCTCGTCGGCATCCTCAAGGGCGCGACCATGTTCATGTCCGACCTCGCTCGCGCACTCGAGCGACCGTCGACGATGGAGTTCATGGCCGTGAGCTCCTACGGCAGCGGCACCCAGAGCAGCGGTGTGGTGCGCATCCTGAAGGACCTCGACTCCGACATCGCGGGCAAGGACGTCCTCATCGTCGAGGACATCATCGACTCCGGATTGACGCTCTCGTGGCTGTTGAAAAACCTCCGCGCGCGCAATCCCGGGTCGATCAAGATCGTCACCCTGCTGCGCAAACCCGACGCGGTGAAGGTCGACATCCAGGTCAACTACGTGGGGTTCGACATTCCTAACGAATTCGTCGTCGGGTACGGCCTCGACTTCGCCGAGCGGTACCGCGATCTGCCCTACATAGGCAGGCTCAAGCCCGAGGTTTACGGGGGTTGACGTGTACCGTCGTGCGGGAGAAACGTCGTTCGAGGCGGGAAGGAACACGAGCGGCCAACCGTTCGTGATAAAGACATGAACCGCAAGCGCATTCTTCGGTCGTGGTGGCTGTGGGGCCTCCTCGTCCTCTTTGTGATATTCGTGCTGCCCAACGTGCTCTCCGGCGGCAACAGCTTCCACTCGGTGAGCACCTCCCAAGGCTTGACGCAGATCACATCAGGCAACGTCTCGAGCGCGGTGCTCAATGACAAAGAGCAGTCCCTCGACCTGACGCTCAAGAAGCCGTTCGACGGCAAGTACACGAAGATCACGACGCAGTACCCCTCCGACTTCACCGCCGCGATCACGTCGGACCTCGTCAAAGCCCAGCAGACGTCTCACACCGACTTCCGTACGCACGTCAGCAAGGAGAACACCTGGCTGTCGCTGCTGGTCAGCCTGTTGCCGATCCTGTTGATCGTCGGCGTGCTGTTCTTCGTCATGAGCCAGGTGCAGGGCGGCGGTAACCGCGTCATGAGCTTCGGCCGGTCGAAGGCGAAGCTTGTGAACAAGGACACACCGAAGACGACGTTCGCTGACGTCGCGGGGGCCGACGAGGCGATCGAGGAACTGCAGGAGATCCGCGAGTTCCTCTCCAACCCGGCACGCTTCCAGGCGATCGGCGCCAAGATCCCGAAGGGCGTGCTGCTGTACGGCCCGCCCGGCACCGGTAAGACGCTCCTCGCGCGTGCAGTGGCCGGCGAGGCAGGCGTCCCGTTCTACTCGATCTCCGGCTCGGACTTCGTCGAGATGTTCGTCGGTGTCGGCGCTTCGCGGGTGCGCGACCTGTTCGAGCAGGCCAAGGCGAACGCGCCGGCGATCATCTTCGTCGACGAGATCGACGCCGTCGGACGCCACCGTGGCGCCGGCCTCGGCGGTGGGCACGACGAGCGCGAGCAGACGCTGAACCAACTGCTCGTCGAGATGGACGGCTTCGACGTCAAGGGCGGCGTCATCCTGATCGCCGCCACCAACCGGCCGGACATCCTCGACCCAGCGCTGCTGCGCCCGGGCCGCTTCGACCGACAGATCGCCGTCGGCGCGCCCGACGTCATCGGCCGCGAGGCGATCCTGCGCGTGCACGCCAAGGGCAAGCCGTTCGCCGCCGACGTCGACCTCGGCGTCATCGCCCGGCGCACGCCCGGCTTCACCGGCGCCGACCTCGCGAACGTGGTCAACGAAGCCGCGCTGCTCACCGCGCGCAACAACGGCCGGCTGATCACGATGCAGGCGCTCGAGGAAGCGATCGACCGCGTCATCGCCGGACCCGAACGCAAGACGCGCGCGATGAGCGATAAGGAGAAGCGGGTCACCGCCTACCACGAGGCCGGCCACGCGCTCACCGCGTGGGCGATGCCGAACCTCGACCCGGTGCACAAGGTGACGATCCTGCCGCGCG
>DATFTS010000630.1:0-11606 GCA_035261645.1 Jatrophihabitans sp.
CCGCGCCGCTACTGCTGGCCCGCCACTCGCCTTCCCGACCTGCCGAGCCTTTCCTCCGCTATGGACGCTGAGCCGGCCGGCGAACGTCCCTAGCAGAGGAAAGGCTCAGACGGACCAGGCAGCAGCGATCCACACGACCCATCCCGGCGACGGGATTCAGACGGTCAGCGCGCGCCAGCGGGCCAAGTTGTGCCGGGCGTCGGCGAGCGCGTCATGCTGATCAGGCGGTGCGGGCGGCAGCGCTGGGCAACCCGCTTGCTCCCAGTGCTGCCGCAACTCGTGGGTGAATCGCGGGATCGCTCGTGGCAGCGCGCGCATGGCTCCCCACAGTTGGCACAGCGCCACGTGGTCGTACGCCGCCAT
Organism: Jatrophihabitans sp.; assembly: GCA_035261645.1. Lineage (GTDB taxonomy): Bacteria > Actinomycetota > Actinomycetes > Mycobacteriales > Jatrophihabitantaceae > Jatrophihabitans. The sequence goes on from DATFTS010000630.1 coordinate 364, forward strand.
CCACGCCCACAACTCGACCTCCTCCCCAGACGAGGTGAAGAAGGCGAGCAGGTCAGCACGGATCTGCTCCCGCGAGCGCCACGCCGGGTCCGCGGGAGACGGCAGCTTGTCGAGGACGTTGCGCCGCACCCAGTCGATGGCCTTGGACGGATCGAACTCGGTCGAGACCGCGTAGTACTCGCGTCCGTTCTCGTCGACCACCCCGATCGACACCAGGTCGATTACGCGGCCGTCCTCGATGAACTCGCAGTCGTAGAAGAAGCGCACGCCTATGACGCCCGCGTACCCGGCAGGCGGGCGCCGATCTCGTGCACCTCGTCGCGTTCGCGGCTGCCGAAGCCGACGTCGGTCCCTTGTGCTGCCTTCACCTTCGCGGCGTATTGATCGACGTACTCCTGCCCGGACATCTGCATCAGCTCGTACATGATCTCGTCGGTCATCGACCGCTCGACGAACCGGTCGCCGGCCATGCCCTCGTACCGGGAGAAGTCCAGGGGCTTGCCGATCCGCACGCCCGGGCGCGGCCGCAGCTTCGGGATCAGCCGGCCGGGCGGCTGGATCACGCTGGTGTTCACCATCGTGCACGGGATCACCACGGCGCCCGACTCCAGGGCCAGCCGGGCGACGCCGGTCTTGCCGCGGTACAGGCGTCCATCGGGCGAACGCGTCCCCTCGGGGTAGATGCCCAGCAGGTTGTTGCCTTCGCTGAGCACCCGGACGCCGGTCTTCAGCGCCGCCCGAGCCGCGTCCTTGTCGCCACGGTCGATCGGCACCTGGCCCACGCCGGAGAAGAACATTCTGGAGAAGAATCCCTTGATGCCGGGCGTGGTGAAGTATTCGGCCTTTGCGAGGAACGTCACCTTCCGCGGCGCGAGCAGCGGCAGGAAGAACGAGTCACAGAACGACAGGTGGTTGCTCGCGAGGATGGCGGGGCGGTCGTCCGGGATGTTCTCCCTGCCCTCGATCCAGGGACGCCAGATCAGCCGGAGCAGGGGTCCGAGGAAGAGGAACTTGGCCAGCCAAAATCCCACAGCTTCTCCCGCGCCGCCAGCACTCGAATCCGGACGATCACCGCGCCTCAGACAGTAGTGCCGGGGTAGTCGTCCCTCCAACTGCCCGGCGCGCCCGACACAGGTCGCAGCCGGGTAGCGGCGGCAGGCACAATGGACCCCACGCGACACGACATGCAGGAGGTCCGGGGTGGGCGTGGTCGCCGACGCGGAACCGTTCTCGGCCGACCGCGGCCCGATCGGCGTGGTCGTGAGCCACGGTTTTACCGGCATGCCTGCCAGCGTCCGTCCGTGGGCCGAACATCTTGCCGACGCCGGCTACAGCGTCCGGTTGCCCCTGCTGCCCGGCCACGGCGCCACTTGGCGCGAGACGAACCGGTCCCGCTGGCCGCAGTGGTACGAGACGATCGAGGCCAGCTTTCACGACCTCGCCGGGCGCTCCGAGACGATCTTCGGCGTCGGACTGTCGATGGGCGCCACGCTCGTCACCAGGCTCGCCGAGTTGCATCCGGACGAACTCGCCGGCCTCGTGCTGGTCAACCCGGCCTTCGGCACCCGGCGCTTCGACGCGAAGCTTGCCCCCTACATCTCATGGGCAGTCCGCTCGCGGCCGTCCATCGGCGGTGACATCAAGAAGCCCGGCGTCGCAGAACCCGCCGGCGACCGCACGCCAGTGGCCGCGTTCGCGTCGTTGTACAAGTTGTGGAAGGTGACCGTCGCGGATCTCCCGGCACTACGGGCACCTGTCCTGATGTTCCGGTCACGGCAGGACCACGTCGTCGACGACCTGTCCGGCCAGCTGCTCAAGGCTGGCGCCGTGAACACGACTGTCCGTGAGGTCATGCTCGAGGACAGCTATCACGTCGCCACGCTCGACAACGACGCACCGATGATCTTCTCCGGAACCGTCGATTTCATCGAGTCGGTCGTGAGCGACACGACATCCCTCGACGACACCGCATCCCTCGACGACACCGCATCCCTCGACGGCACCACGTCCCTGGACGGCACAGCGTCATGAGCGCGCGAGACTTTCCTGCGGCGGACGGCCCCGAGCGCCTCGACAACGGACTGTGGGCGTCTACCTACGTTCCGCTGACCGACGTCGATGCCGACGTCGGCGCGCACCTGCTCACCGCGCTCGGACGTGCCCGCATCGCCGCCTACCTCGGCCCCGCGCCGGACGAGGCCCAGCAACGGCGCCTGTTCGTCGCGTCAGAGGAGCGCGTCGACGCCCGCGGCATCGTCGCTGCGGCGGTGCGCGCACTCGGCACGGAGCAGCCCGATCTTCCGGCGGGCGACGATCCGCTCGCGGCGGTTGACACCGACTCGGTGTTCAACGCGCTCATCTCCAACTGGAAGATCGACACCGTGGCGGCCGTGCGCGACGCCGAGCGCGACCTCTCCCGCGAGGACGCCGACTGGCGCGCCCGGCTGGTCAAGCCGCAGGCTGCGGACGAGGTGTGGCTGGACGAGGACCACTACATCCCGCCGCCGCCTCCCCCACTGCCCCGGCTCGCCGCTCCGACGATCATCGCGATGTCGGTGCTGGCTGTCTCGATCCTGCTGCTCGGGCTCGGCGGAGAGTTCGGTCTGGCCAGCGGGCTCACGCTGGTGCTGGGCGTTGCCGGCCTGCTGCTCGCTGCCGGCATCCTCTTCACGCGCATCCGCGACCGCCGCCGCGACGACGATGATGACGACGGCGCCGCCATCTGAGCGATGCTCAGACGCTGAGCTCCAACGCGATCGCCGGTGACACCGCCGATCCGCCGGCCACCTCGCTCACCTCACCCACGTCGATGCGCGCGTCGACGAACATCCGCCCCGCGACGCCTACCCGGCTGTCCACCAGCGACTGCCACGCAACCGTCCCGGGCCGGTCGGCGCCCTGCGCGCTGATGATCGTGGGAGGCGCGCTCGGCACGAGGCGGTCGATGGCGGCCTGCAGTTCGCGTGCTTGCGCCACACGCTCGGCGGCGTTGCCGATCAGGGTCGCCGAGACCAGCACGAACTCCTGCCCGCGCAGCCGCAGGGCAGCCAGGCATGCGCCGGGCGCATCAAGCTGCGACGCCGGCTGCAGGCGGACATCGCGCACTGCCAGCACGTCCACGGCCAGCGACGACAGCAGCAGGTTCGCACCCGCCGGACGGCCGCCACCGACCACGACAAGGCCCGACCGCCGGCCGATTGCGGCCGAGATGGTGCGCCAGCGCAGCAGGTGCGGGCCGCGGTGGACGCAGGCGACGTCCGGTTGAGCCTCCGCGATTGCCTTGGCCAGGCGCGCCCGGTCACGGCCGAAGGTACGGGCGTCAATCGAGAGCAGGCGAAGCGGCGTCGGCACGCGCCAATCCTGCCGGACCCCTCAGGCGTGCCGACGGGCCAGGTCGGCTGCGCCGATCAGTCCGGCCGACGGGCCCAGCGCAGCTGCTTCCACGGCGGCGACGGGGCGGTAGCCACGGCCGGTCAACGTGTGCGCGAACTCCTCGCGCGCCGGTCGCAGCAGGATCTCCCCCGCAGCCGACACGCCACCGCCGATGACGAACATCGACGGGTCGATCACCGCAGCGAGATTCGCCAGCCCGCGGCCGAGCCAGCGCCCCATCGTGGTACAGATCGACAGCGCCGCAGGATCGCCCGCCGCGGCAGCCGCGGTGACGACCGGGCCGGTGAGTTCGTCCACCGCGCCGGCCAGTTCGATCATCCCGGCGGCTGCGACCGGCGAGTCAGCGGCCAGTTCGCGGGCGTCTCGGGCCAGCGCGCGTCCCGATGCGTACATCTCCCAGCAGCCCAGATTGCCGCAGGCGCAGCGCCGCCCGTCCGCCACCATCGTCATATGGCCGTATTCGCAGGCCACGCCGAACGCGCCGCGATACACCGAGCCGTCGACCACCAGCCCGCCGCCGATGCCGGTGCCGAGCGTCACGCACACGACGACCCGCTGCGTCTGGGCAACGCCGAAGCGGTACTCGGCCCACGCGGCCGCGTTCCCGTCGTTCTCGACGATTACCGGCAACTCGACCCGCCCGGCGAGGGCTGCGCGCAGCGGTTCGTTGCGCCAGGCCAGGTGCGGGGAGAACAGCACGGTGGCGTGATCGTTCGCGATCCAGCCCGCAGCCCCGATGCCAACCGCGCACACGTCGTTGCGCGCTGCCAGCCGGGCCACGAGATCGACGATGATCGACTCGGTCTTGCCGGCGTCGTGGCCCGGTGTGTCGCGCCGCTCGGAGTCGATGACCTCGCCGTCGTCATCGACAACCCCGGCCGCGACCTTGGTGCCGCCGATGTCAACGCCGATAGCGAGGGCCACGGGTCAGTTCTCCGCGGGCTCGTCGAGGCTGATGTGCTCCACGCGCGGCGCCGGACGCGGACGGGGCTTGGCCGCGGCGTCGGGCTGAGCACGCGTCAGCGCCGCGTCCGCCAGCGCCTTCACCGCCGACCCGATGGCGTTGGCGGCCTCGGTCAGCCGCTCCGTGACTTCGGGATGCTCGCCGCGCAGCACGTTCGCGAACTGGCAGATCGGGCACCACGCCAGGCACTGGCCACCGGCTGAATGTTCGCCTGAATGTCCGCCTGAATGTCCTTCAGGGGCCTCGGTGTCCGGGAAGCGGCGGGCCCAGTCCTGCACCGCACCCAGCAGCCGGCGGATCTCCTCGCCGATCTCGTCCCTCGTCTCAGCCATCGACGCCTCCCTGCGCGCGCGGACGACGGCCCGTGCCCGGTCGCGGCCGCGGCCGTGGCGTCGACGCCGGCCACAGCTGCGGGTCGGGCTGGAACCGCACCCGCAGCTCCCCGCCGTCGAACTGACCGCCCGCGACCGTGCATCTGCGCAGGACGCTCGGCAGGGTGAGCACCCGCCGGTTCGGCCCCACGCTGACGATCAGCTCGTCGCCGGCACGCACTGCGTCGACGTCGCCGCGGTGCGCCAGCGGCAGCGCCAGATGCAGCACGAACTCGGCGCCGTCCTGCTCGACCCGCAGCAGCTCGCGAGCTGGGGCGGGTGGTGCCGGGTCAGCACCGGGCAGCGGTCCGTAAAGGTCGTCGGCCACCGCGCGCAGCGCTTCGGCACCGATCGGCTCGGCCGGACGGTACGGCAGCTCGCGTACGGGCAGGCCGGCGAACGACTCGCGGATCGCGACGAGTTGCCGCTGCTGCGCTGCCGCCCACGCGGTGCGCCACGCGTCGTCGCCCGCTGGGAACACCCGATTCGCGATGACCAGGTCGACCGCGTAGCCGTAGAGGGCCAGCGCGGTGAAGGTGCGCCGGGCTTCGGCAGCGACCACTGACTCCGGGGTGAGGACGAGCCGGACGGTCGTCACCTGTGGATCGCCAAGCAACTGGCGCACTGCCGCCAGCTCCTCGTTGAGCCGCAGCAGCGCATCGAAGAGCGTGTCGGGCGGCAGCGCCTCGCCGCGGCCGAAGATCGACGCGATGGGCCGCATGCTCTTCGCGAGCCGCCGCTGCACCGGGAACACCCGCTCGAGGTACCAGGTGAGCGCCTCGGGTAGTGCGAGCAGTCGCAGTGTCTCCGCAGTGGGCGCGCAGTCGACGACGAGCGCGTCCCAGTTCCCGGTCATCGCCAGCTCGCGGACCGCCAGCAGCGCAAGCACCTCGTCCACGCCGGGCAGCACGGTGAGCTCGTCGGCGGTGATGGCGTCCACCCCACCGCGCGCCAGCATGTCGATCAGGAAGGCCTGCACGTCTCGCCAGGCGCGCTCGAAGCGTCCCTGAGTGTCGATCTGCACGGCCCAGAGGCTGGGCACCACCTCGACCGGTTCGTCGCCTAGTTCGGTGTCGAGTGCGTCGGCGAGCGAATGTGCGATATCGGTCGACAGCAGCAGCGTCTTCACGCCGCGGCCGGCCAGGCGCACGGCCGTCGCGGACGCGGCAGTGGTCTTTCCGACGCCGCCCTTGCCGGTGAACAGGACGATCCGCATCAGTGCCCGACCTTGAGGGTCTCGACCCGCTTCTTCAGCTCTTTGAGCGCTGTATCCATCACTACCCGCTCGGCCTTGCGCTTGAGCAGGCCGAGCATCGGGATGGCCAGCTCGACCGCGAGCGAGTAGGTGACGTGCGTGCGACCCGCCCCGTCCGAGCGCAGGACGTACGACCCCCGCTGAGAACGCATCATCTGCCCCTGGACGAGCTCCCACTCGACCTTCTCGTTGCCGGTCCAGACGTAGGCGAGCTCGTACTCGTCGCGGACGATGCCGGCGTCGAGCGTGAACGCCACCCGGCGAGCGCGGCCGCCGGGTCCGCCCTCGAGAACCTCGGCCTTCCTGACCGAGCCCGTCCACTGCGGGTAGTTCGCGAAATCGGCGATGACGGCCATCACATCCGCAGGGTCGGCGTCGATCTCGATCGACTGGGTCGACTCCTCGGACGGCATGGCATCAGAGGCTACCTGGACGGACCGCCGGGCCTGCCGCGCCGAGGCCACGAGTCGCGCGGGTCAGCGGACAGATGAGTCGACCGGCTCCGGGCTATGCGTTGCGCAGGTGAGCCGAGCGAGCCGCCCTGGGTCCAGCTGGTCGGCAAGCGTCCAGAACGCCTGCTTCGTCCTGCGCCGGTAGTGCTCGACGATGCGGGCACTGCGGCGCGGGCTCAGCTGCCGTCCGGGCGGCGGGTCGAGGCGCAGGAAGAAGTGGGCGACGACGCCCTCGAACGCCGGCTCGAGCCATATCTCGGCCGACCCCGCGAGCCCGGAGCCGTCCACCGCGGGGACGAGCCACCGGACCCCCTTTTCCCCGCGCCACTCGTCCACCTCGAGAAGGAGGCCGGGCCACCACCGGCGCCAGTTGCTCGGGTCGGCCATGAGCGCCGCGACCACCTTCGGTGGCGCGGCGAACCAGGTCGAGTCGACCACGTCGATCGCGGGCACGGCTGTCAGCATGGCACGGCTGACTGCATGGCACGGACCGACGCCCAGTCGCGCCGCCCAGGAGCAGCGACTACGGTAAGGATCCGCAACGGCGATCGCCGGCAACGCCGCGAACGTTGCGGAAGGGACGGCGCAGGTGCAGGAGCTTCACGTCGCGAGCAATATCACCACGCTGACGCAGAGCAACACCGCTGACTTCATCTTCGAGAACAGCGAGAACCGGCCCGATCACCTCGCGCTGCGCCGACTCGTGGGCGAAAGCTGGACAGGCGTCACAGCAGCGCAGTTCGCGGACGAGGTGACCGCGGTCGCGAAGGGGCTGATCGCCGCCGGGATCGTAGCAGGCGATCGGGTCGCGGTCATGAGCAAGACGCGCTATGAGTGGACGGTCGCCGACTTCGCGCTCTTCACGGTCGGCGCGGTCGTGGTGCCGATCTATGAAACGTCGAGCGCGGAGCAGGTCGACTGGATCCTTTCCGACTCCGGTGCTCGCGGGATCTTCGCCGAGACCTCGGCGCACGCGGCGACCGTCGAGGCGGTCCGCGAGAACGCGTCCGACCTCTCGCACGTCTGGGTGTTCGACGACGACGCGCTCGGCGACCTCGTGGCGGCCGGAAAGGACGTGCCGGACGAGGAGGTCAGCGCGCGTCGCAGGGCCGTGAAGCTCGACGACCTTGCGTCGATCATCTACACGTCGGGCACCACCGGTCGCCCCAAGGGCTGCGAGCTCACCCACCGTTGCTTCGTCAGCGAAGCCGTCGAGTTGCTGGACCTGCTGCAGGACTTCTTCAATGCCGAGACGTCGACATTGCTGTTCCTGCCCATCGCACACGTCTTCGGCAGGGCGATCGAGATCGGTGCTCTCGCGGCCGGCTGCACGCTCGGGCACACCGCCGACGTCAAGAACCTGCTCGACGACCTGGCTGCCTTCAAACCGACGTTCGTGCTGGCTGTCCCGCGTGTGTTCGAGAAGGTTTACAACACGGCGAAGCAGCGCGCGCACGCCGAGGGCAAGGGTCGGATCTTCGATGCGGCCGAGGCCGTCGCGATCAAGTACTCCGAAGCCACCGAGAGCGGCTCCCCGTCACCGCTGTTGCGCGTGCAGCATCTGCTCTTCGACCGGCTGGTGTACGGCCGCCTGCGTGCCGCCCTCGGCGGCAACTGCATCGCGGCGGTGTCAGGCGGCGCGCCACTCGGACCGCGGTTGGGTCACTTCTTCCGCGGCATCGGGGTGACGATCTATGAGGGTTACGGCCTCACCGAGACGACGGCTGGTGTCACCGTCAACAGGCCCAGCGCGATCAAGGTCGGCACGGTCGGTCGCCCCATCGGCGGCTGCACGGTGCGAGTGGGCGAAGACGGCGAGCTGCTGTTCAAGGCGCCCAACGTCTTCCGCGGGTATTGGAAGAATCCCGAGGCCACCAAGGAGGCGCTCGAGGCGGACGGCTGGTTCCACACCGGCGACATCGGCGAGATCGACGACGACGGTTTCGTCCGGATCACCGGCCGCAAGAAGGAACTCATCGTCACCGCGGGCGGCAAGAATGTGGCGCCGGCGGTGCTCGAAGACCGGGTTCGTGCGCACTGGCTCGTGAGCCAGTGCCTGGTGGTCGGCGACCAAAAGCCGTTCGTCGCCGCCCTGGTCACGATCGACCCGGAGTCGTGGCCGAGGTGGCTGAAGGAACACGGGCACCCGGCGGACGCGACCGTCGCCGAGTTCGTCGATGACGCCGATCTGCACGCGGAGATCCAGACTGCGATCGACGATGCCAACAAGGCGGTCAGCCGCGCCGAGTCGATCAGGAAGTTCACCATCCTGCCCGACGACTGGACGGAGGCGGGCGGCCAGCTCACGCCGTCGCTCAAGCTCAAGCGCAACGTGGTCCACAAGGAAGCGGCCGAGCAGATCGAGGCGCTCTACAGCGGCGCCAAGTCGGACTAGCGCAGCCGCGCCTCCTCGTGGCGCTCCGCTGCTGCTGCTTGCCGCTCGCCGGCGGGATGCTCGATCACCGCGATCACCCGGGCGGCGAGGAACCGCGCTGTCCGCACGGGCGTTCCGCCGCGGGTGAGTTCGGTGATCTCGATCGAGCCTCTGCTCTGGCTCACGTCGACGCGCCGCCCCGCCCGAGTGGCAGCCAGGTGGTAGGTGCGAGTTGCGCCGGACCCGACGTCCACGACGATCTCGACGCTGTCTCCCCGCATGCCCTAACTGTCCCCTGCGCCGCGCCCCCGCGCTACGCGCTGAGCAGGGCGTGCAGCTTCGCGGCCAGCACGTCCCATCGCCACTCGCTCTCTACCCACGCCCGGCCAGCCTTGCCCATCCGGGCGCGAAGCTCGGCGTTGGTCAGCAACTCCACCAGGCGGTCGGCCACCGCCGCGACATCACGTCCGTCGGCGAGGAAGCCGGTTTCGCCGTCACGCACGGCGTCCGGCGCTCCCCCGGAGTCACCGACGAGCACCGGCAACCCGGTCGCCGACGCTTCGAGAAACACGATGCCGAGACCCTCGACGTCGAGGCCGTGGCGACGTGTGCGGCACGGCATCGCGAACACATCCCCTGCCGCGTAATGGGCGGGCAGCTCCTCGTGCGGCACGCCCCCGGTGAAAACGACCGAGCTGGTAAGACGAAGGTCGTCGGTGAGCTGCTCCAACCGCTCGCGATAGCGGCCGGAGCCGACGAGCAACAGTGCCGCGTCCGGAACACGTTCGAGCACGCGCGGCATGGCACGCAACAAGCTGTCCTGCCCCTTGCGCGGCACCAGCCGGGAGACGCAGACGATCACCGGACGGCCGTCCAACCGATACCGCGCACGCACCTCCGACCCGTCGACGTCCGGACGGAACGTGTCGGTGTCGACGCCCGGAGTCAGCCGGACGAGCTCCGCATGCTCGCCCAATGCATTCGCGAGCCGGCTGCGCACATACTCACCGAGATACGTCACGACGTCGCAGTCGGCCGCGATGCGACGCAGGGCCTGACGAGCGCCAGGCAGCATCGCCCAACCGACCTCGTGTCCGTGCGTCGTCGCCACCACACGTTGCGCGCCCGCGGCACGCAGCGCCGGCGCGAGCAGGCCGAGGGGGGCGGCGGCACCGAACCACACCGCGGTGCAGCCGAACTCGCGCAGCGCCGCGACGGTCCGGCGCCGTGCTGCAGGGCTCGGCACGAGCAAGCCGGTGGGATGGCGTAACACCGGGAACGGTTGCGCCGCGTCAAAGTCCGCCGACCCCGCGTGGTCGGACGCGTAAACGACGACCGAGCCCGGCGGCTGGCGCGATACCAGCCCGTGGACGAAGGACTGGATGCCGCCCTGCCGCGGCGGAAAGTCGTTGGTGACGACCAGCGTCCGGCGCTCGGTCATCGCCGCAGTTGCGCGATCAGGTAGGCACGCCACTGCCGGGTGAACTGCGCAGTGCCCTCGTGCAGAATCCGGCGCAGCGCGTCATCGAGTGCGGTGCTCGCGTCCTGCGATGACGCACCGACCGAGCGGTACAGCTGCACGAGCGCGGCCTGCCCGGCACGCTGCGCGACGAGCCGGCAGGCGAGCCACGCGCCCTCGTACGCCTGCGCGGCCTGCCCGCCGGTCGCGAAGTCGCCCGGTGCGGGCAGCGCCGCCGGCACCCGGCCGCGGCGGACATCGGCAGCCAGCTCCGACGCGGCCACACGCACCGGCTGGCCAGTGTTCTGGTTGGCGACGTACTCGGCGAAACCTTCCACCAGCCACTGGGGTGACGCGTCAGTGGTCGCTGCTGCGTCGGCGATGTGCGTCACCTCGTGACGGATCACAATCTGCCGGCCGACGGCGCTCAACCGCGCCAGCGCGTCCGGGTTCACGATCAGGCGCTGCCCGTAGATGGTGCCGGTGAGCGGATCCCGGCCGTCCGAGAGCGCGAGTGCGGCCAGTTGCAGGGTGACGTCGGACGAGCGGCCTGCCTGCGCTGTGAGTTCGGTGGCCGACGATGGGACGATCACGGCGACGTCCTGCGACCAGTTCGTGCCCCACACGGCACTGACCGCGGGCGCCGCCGCCTCCACGGCGTCCCGGACCTGCTGTAGCGCCGTTGCATGGTCGGGGTGGCCGAGCACCAGGCTGTGCGGCCCGCGCTCCAGGATGAGGCGGCCGAAGTCCCAAGGACCCTGCCAGCTGTTGCCGCCCGCGTAGCCGAGCCCGTCGTCGGCCGAGATCACCACCCGTCCGTCATGCCGGACGAATGTCCACCAGAGGTCGTGACTTGTCGGGACGCGATCGACTGCACGCAATCGGTACCGCAGCGAGACTTGCACGATGATCGCCGCGGTACCGAAGCGTTGGCTTGCGCGGACCTCGGCCTCGTGAAAGTCGGTGCGCGACTCC
>DATFTS010000631.1:0-3198 GCA_035261645.1 Jatrophihabitans sp.
TAGCCGACGGGCTCGCGGTAGCCGACGGGCTCGTGGTAGCCGACGGGCTCGCGGTCGCGGACGGCTCTCCGTAGCCGACGACTGACCGCCGGCGCGGTCGGACGCCGAATGGGTAGCGGCTACCCGGCCGACGCCGCAGCAGCCTGGCAGGCGGGCGCGCCGTGGCACGCCTCGAGCCCGGCAAGCAGCTTGTGCAGTTGTTGTTGCCGCAGAGCCGGCAACAACCCGGCGAGGTTGTTCAGCTCGTTGGGATCGTGCACCAGGTCGTAGTACTCGCGGTCACCGGTCTGGTACTCGACGTAAAGGAAGGTCGCTGTGCGGACCGCTTCGTAACTCGGCGGGTTGCCGGCACGCGACTGCTGGACGTCCGGGTCCTTCTCGTTCAACACCGGTCCGTGATGCTCGATCAGGACGGCTTGCTGCCAGTTGGCAGGCGCTTTGGCGCCGCGCATGAGGGGCAGCAGGCTGACACCGTCCACCGCGTCGTTCGGCTTGGTGCCCACCATCTGGGTGAACGTCGACGACAGGTCGATGCTCGTCGCGATCGAGTTGACCGTCTGGCCCGCGGGAATTCCGGGGCCGGCGACGATCAGCGGCACCTTGATGTCAGTGTCGAAGGCGGTCGTCTTGCCGGGCATCAGGCGGTACTCGCCGATGTGGAAGCCGTTGTCGGAGCTGAACACGAAGTACGTGTTTCGCAGTTCCTGGGTCTTTGCGAGCACCTGCTGCAGTTGTCCGATCATCCGGTCCACCGACTGCACCGCCTCGACCCGCAACCGGAAGACCTGGTCGTTCGCCCGGATGTCGCTGGCAGACAACGGTGGGAAGCCGCGCAGCCAGCGCGGCGCGTTGTTGGGTAGCCGGTCGAACGCGGGCCCCCGGGGCACCTGCAACGTCGGGAACGTCCCGACGTCGTGCGGGGCGGGGATCCACGGCTTGTGCGGGGTGAAGGTGCCGACCTCCAAGGCGAACGGCTTGCCGGCGTTGCGGGCGTTCTGGATGAACTGCGACGCCTTCGCCCCGAGGACGTTGTTCAGGTAGTCCTTCGGGCTGTCGCCGTACCGGACCTGCTTACCGTTCTCGTTGATCGTGTAGTTGTACTCGGGGTAGCCGTTACCGATACCGTCCCAGGTGCTCCAGCCGGGAGCGCGGCGGTCCGTGGGCGCATAGCCATTGAGGTACTTGCCCATGAAGCCGGTGCGGTAGCCAGCCGTCCGGATCGGTATCGCGAAGGTCTTCGGCTCGTTCCCCAAGCGGTTGTAGGCGTGGTAACCGCCGTCGGCGCCGGTGTTCCTGAACACCCCATTGTTGTGTGGATACTGCCCGGTGAAGATCGCCGACCGCGAAGGGCAGCACAGCGAGTCGACGACGAAGTAGTTGTTGAACGTGACCCCGGTGCGGGCGAGGGCCTGCACGTGCGGCATGTACGGCAGCAGGTTCATCGACAGGTCGTCGGTGAGGATGAAGACGATGTTCGGACGGGGGCTCGGATGTGCGGCGACGGGCGAGCCGCCCCCGGTGGTCTTGGACGGACTCCCCCCCGTGCAGGCCGCGGCAAGCAGGCACACGATCGCGAGAACAGCGACCGATCGCCACGCGGCGAGACGGCTAACAATCATGAAAGGATCCTGCCTGCCGTCACCACGCCGCCATGAGGGCTTCTCAGCGCACGCCTAGGCCTTCGTGATCGATTGTTGATCCCGTCTGGTTGCGTGCGGCCGCCGGTTGGCGGGCGAACAGTCCGGGTCACGGCGCAAGTGTGCCCGGCCGGTCAGACATTTTCGGTGTGAGACTCAGCGCACACCGAAATCGTCGCGGAACACCAGCCGGCCGACCCGCGCCGGTGTGGAGCCCGCACCGGACTCGACATCCGTTACTCGCCGGTCTCGCCGTCGATCGACTCTCTCAAGATGTCGGCGTGCCCGTTATGCCGCGCGTATTCCTCGATCATGTGCACGACGATCCAGCGCAGGCTTGGCACTCGGCCGTCCGGCCACTTCTGGTGTGCCAACTGGTCCAGGCCGCCGTCCGGCAGCGCTTCCGCCACAGCCGCGCGCGACCGCTCAACCGCGTCCCGCCAAAGCGAGCGCAGTTCTTCCGGGGTGTCCGCCGCGGCGGTACGCCACTCCCAATCGCGGTCCGAGCGCCAGTCGACGGTGTCCCACGGCGGCTGCGCGGCCCGGCCGTGCAGCCTGCGCGCGAACCAGAGGTCCTCCACGTAGGCCATGTGCTTGAGCAGCCCGCCGAGGGTCATCGTCGACGCCGCAGTTGTCGCGCGCAGTCCGTCCGCGTCGAGGCCGGCGCACTTCCATGCGAGTGTGGCGCGCTGGAAGTCCAGGAAGCCGAGCAGGGTGGCGGCCTCATCAGCTGCCGGAGGTGGTTCTGGTCGGCCCTGCTCGTCGATCACCGTCATAGGGCGTCACGGTAGCGGCGTCTACGTCAACGACTTTGTATCGCCACGGCGAACCGTGCGCACGACGTCGCCCAGGCCGCGGCGCTCGACCTCGGCGAGGAAGTCGGACAGCGGTGACTTGAAGACGCCGTAGTCGTCGTAGTGGATGGGTATCGCCGTGGCCGGGTGGACGATCTGGATCAGGTCCGTCCCTTCCTTGCCGTCCATGGTCACCATGAAGCCGCCCGGCAGCGTCGTACCGCCGAGGTGGACTACTGCCGTGTCGATCGCCGGGTAGCGGCGCGGGATTTCATGCAGAGCGGCGACGAGCAGCGTGTCGCCGGTGATGTACACGCGCTGTGTGACGCCGTGGCCGGGTGGCTGGTATTCAAGCATGCTGCCCATCACCGGTGGCAGCAGGTTGCGCACGAATCCGCGCGCGTGCTCGGCGGGCATCGCGGTGACCGTCAGGCGATGCCCGTCCTTCTCGAAGTCGGTGCGCTGCCAGGTGTCCAGGCCCTCACAGTTGCCGAACCCGCGCCTGGTCAGCGCGCGTGCCGCTTGCTTCGTTGTGGCGACGCGAAGATGGCGATTGAGCCCCCTGGTGGCCACCCGATCCCAATGGTCGCCGTGCATGTGCGAGAGGACGACGCCATTGAGTGACGGCAACTGCGCGACGTCCAAAGCCGGGTCGGTCAGTCGCCGGGAAACGAGGCCCTTGCCGAGATAGGCGAACTCGCCACGGTGCAGGAAGTTCGGGTCGGTCAGCAGGGTCAGTGGGCCGAACCCCAGCAAAGTCGTCGCAG
>DATFTS010000632.1:0-1653 GCA_035261645.1 Jatrophihabitans sp.
GCGAGCTCCGGTCTCGGTGCCGAGATGGCGCGCCAGTTCGCCGCCCGCGGAGCCGATCTTGGCCTGTGCGCGCGCCGCATCGACCGGCTGGAGGCGTTACGCGCGGAGATCCTCGCGGACCACGCCGACCGGACGGTCGTCATCCGCCGGCTCGACGTCGACGATCACGACGCGGTGTTCACCGTCTTTCGCGAGATCGCCGACGAGCTGGGCGGGCTCGACCGGGCGATCGTCAACGCCGGCATCGGCAAGGGTGCGCCGGTGGGGACGGGCCGCTTCGACGCGAACAAGCAGACCATCACCACGAACCTCGTCTCGGCGCTCGCGCAGTGTGAGGCAGCGATGGAGATCTTCCGCGCGGCCGGCCGCGGCCACCTCGTCGTCGTCTCGTCGATGTCGGCACTGCGCGGAATGCCCAAGTCGATGACCGCCTACGCCGCGTCCAAGGCCGGCCTCGCCGCGCTGGCGGAAGGTATTCGCGTCGAGATGCTCGGTAGCCGGATCAAGGTGACGACGCTGCTGCCCGGCTACATCGAGTCGGAGATGAACGAGACAGTGGCGCAGCGCACGCCGCTGATGTCTCGCACCACTGACGGCGTGCGTGCGATGGTCCGCGCGATCGAGCGCGAGGTGGACGAAGCGCCCGTCCCGGCGTGGCCGTGGCGACCCCTCGGTGTTGTCATGCGGCATGCGCCGCTTGCGTTGTTGCGCAAGCTCGGCTAGCACGTGTGAGCATGCTCACCGGACGTGGCTGGCAGGTCGGTGAATCGAGGCAATAAACGCCGGCAATCCCCTGCTACACAAGGGAAGTGGCGTGCACACAGGACTTGAGAGACAGCACGCGCCAGGGCCGTCCGGCCCGGCGTGTGCGTGTTTCGACGAGCCCTGTTCCGGTAGCGGCGCCGCTTGCGGCCGTCGTCACTCTGGTCGCCCTTTCAGTGATCGTGAGTGTGGCGGCCGGCATGCCCATCGGCGAGATCGCCGCGATCGGTGCCGCAGTCACCGTGCTCGTCGCGGTGATCGCTCATCGCACCGTGCGCAGCCTGTCCGCCGGCATCGCGCTGCTGCTGATCCGCCCGTACGCGCCGGGTGAACGGCTGCGGCTACAGGCGGATCAGCACACAGTGGACGCTGAGGTGCTGCACATCGGCCTGGCCAACAGCACGCTTGCCACCGAGGACGGGACGCTGGTCATCCCGAATCACCTGCTGCTCAGCGGCGTCCCGACCCGGACGTCCACCGACCTCAGCGCGTGACGCGGATCCTCACGATCGCCGTCGACCCCTTGTAGTTGCCGTCGCCGATGTAGTGCACGGTGAACGAGTACCTGCCGGGCTTCATTGACGCCCGGAATGAGCAGTGCGCGGCGCCCTTGCTCACCTTCCCGGCGCAGAGTTGCCTGCCGTTCAGGCTCACGGTGACTCTGCCGGTTGCGTGCGCGGGCAGACTGCTTGCGCTCACCGTCGCCAACCGCCCGCGCCGCACGGTCGCCGGGCCTCTGGCGTGCACGGCCGACGCGGCCTTGTTGACGACCAGCGCCAGTCGCGCGGACGAGCCCGTGTAGTTGCCGCTGTACACCGCGGTCAGCGTGCGCGTGCCGGCCGTGAGGGCCCACGACTGGACCGTGCACTGCGCGGTGCCGGCGGTGATGAT
>DATFTS010000633.1:0-1530 GCA_035261645.1 Jatrophihabitans sp.
GTGCAGATCGATGCGGAAGCCGGGCGCGAACGATCGGTTGAGCATGTTCTGGCGCTTCTGCTCGAGGACCTTTGAGCCGGCGAGACCGCCGCCGAGCACGTCGAGCGCTGCGGCGGTATCGACGCCATAGGCCTCGAGGAACACCAGCGCCTCGGCGAGCACCTGGATGTGCGTGCCCACGATCAGTTGGTTGGCGGCCTTCACCGTCTGGCCCGCGCCGTTCGGACCCACGTGCACGACCGTCTTGCCGACCACGTCGAACACCGGCTTCGCCGCTTCGAAGTCCGCGCTGTCGCCGCCGACCATGATCGATAGCGCCGCGTTCTTCGCCCCGGCCTCGCCACCCGACACCGGAGCGTCGAGCAACCGGAAGCCCTTCTCCCCTGCGATGGTTGCGAGTTCGGCGGTGACGTCGGGACGGATGCTGGAGAAGTCGATCACGAGCGTGCCGGGCTTGGCGGTGTCGAACACGCCACCTTCGCCCAGCAGGACGTCCTGGACATCGGGCGAGTCGGGCACCATCACGGCGACGATCTCGGCGCCGGCGACGGCATCGGCGATGGACTCGGCCTTCCGGCCACCAGCCGCTACGAGCGGACCGCTGCGATCGTTCGTCTTGTTGTAGCCGCTGACGTGGTGGCCTGAGTTCTGCAGATGCACGGCCATCGGGCTGCCCATGATGCCCAGGCCGATGAACGCGACGTGCGTCATGATCGAACTCCTTGTGGATCGGCGGCACGCCGCTCACGCGGCAGCCACGCCAGACTGGTTTCGGTGTCGGTGGTCGGCTTGTACTCCAGGCCGACCCAGCCGGCATAGCCACGCGCGCGAAGGTCCGCGAGATGGCGGTCGATGTCGAGCGAGCCGCTGCCCGGTTCACCCCGGCCGGGGTGGTCGGCAATCTGCACGTGCGCGGTGGCATCGGTGTGCTTGGCGATGGCGGCGTCGAGATCGTCGCCGTTGTTGGCGAGGTGGAACAGATCCATCAGGAAGCCCACGTTGGGATGCCCGGCAGCCCGCACCGCGTCCACCACATTGACGGCATCGTCCGCGGTGCGCAGCGGGTACGGCTTGGGACCGCTTACGGCCTCGACAAGGACCGTCGCCCCGATGCGTGCGGCCGCATCTGCTGCCTGTCCGAGGTTCTCCCTTGCCAGCGCGTCCTGCTCGTCCGGGCTCGCGTCGTCGACCCGGTTGCCGTAGAGCGCGTTGAATGCGGACACGCCGAGCTGTTGGCCGATGCTGACCGCTACGTCGAGGTTGTCGCGGAACTGCTGCGAGCGTCTCGGGATGGAAAGCACCCCGCAGTCGGGCCCGGCGAGGTCGCCGGCGAAAAAGTTCAACCCGACCAGTTGCACACCCGCGTCGCGGACCGCGCGCACAAAGGCGTCGACCGCGGCGTCGCCCGGAACCGGCTGCTCGGGCCACGGCCACCAGAACTCGATCGCGTCGAAGCCGGCAGCGTGCGCGGCGGCGGGTCGCTCCAGCAGCGGCCGATCAGCGAACAGCATCGAGCAATTGACCAAGTAC
>DATFTS010000634.1:0-4158 GCA_035261645.1 Jatrophihabitans sp.
GTCGTGCACGACGCGCACCAGGAGCACCCCTCGCACGCATTCGCGCTCTCCCGGCTGTCGAACATCGACCCGCGCTACGCGCCGATGGGCGTGTTCCGCGACGTACAGCGCCCGGTCTACGACGCGCTGATGAGTGACCAGCTGGAGCAGGCGACGGCGAAGTCGGCCGGCGACGACGGCGCCCTGCAGTCGCTGCTGCTCGGCAGCGACACCTGGAACGTCGCGTAGCTCTTTTTATCGGCTCGCCTTATCGATCTTGTTGCGGCCGGACGGCCCCAGCGCATCTCGCGCAACAAGATCAGCGGGTGGCGGGCGCATTCGTCCGCTACCTCATCGATCTTGTTGCGCCCGGACGGTCCCCCGCGCATCTCGCGCAACAAGATCAGCGGGTGGCGGGCGCGTCCTCCAAGATCAGCGGGTAGCGGGCGCGTCTTCCTCGGCTGCGTCCTCGTGGGCCGGCTCCGTGCGCTCGTCGGAGTCAGGCTCAGACTCAGACCCGACCTCAGCCGGCTGCTCCGCATTGGCGCCGTCCACGACGCCCGGTCGGATCCGTCCCGCCCACAGCAGGACGAGCGCGAGCGAACCGGCGATCGCCGACCAATAGACGTAGCGGTAGTTGGCCGCAGGCATGATCGGGAAGTAGCCGATGATGTACAGCACGCTGCTCAGCGACAGGGTGCGCACGATCAAGCGGTAGCGACCGTGTCCTGGCCGGATCGCCAGCACCAGCCCGATCAGCAGCCAGAACCAGCCGGAGTACAGCCACGGCAGGTCGTTGTGCATGCCGATGACGTAGGTGCGCAGCGCCTGCTCGAGCCTTCCGTGCGCCAGCGTCACGCCGAGGTTGTTGCTCTTCACGCCCGGTTGGAAGAAGTAGTTGCCGTTGAACAACAACTGCGAGAACACGTCGACGCGGTAGGACAGGTAAGCCGGGATGTGGCTGCTCATCTGCCTGATCCACAACGAGGTGATCTCGTTGCTGTGCGCCACCGAGGTGAACGGCCCGTGCGCGCCTTCGCGGTAACACGTCCAGTAGGAGTTCGACAGTGAGTGCGTGCGGGCGCAGGAACGGGCGGCGCGGACGAGATGCTGGCGCAGATCCGGTGAGACGTGCGTCGCCGCGAGCTGCTTCGGGGTGAGCACGTGCAGCAGGTCGTCGAGCATGATCTGCGACACCTGGCTGGTCTTCTGCGGCTTGGCGAACGCGGAGATGGCGACAGTGGGGACGAGCACGCCGACGACGAGCGCGATCACCGAGATGACCCACACCCGACGGGCGGGACGTCCCCACAGTGCGAGGACGAGCAGGACGAACATCGGGACGGCCGCGAAGATGGCGTTCTTGCGGACGAGGATGGCGTAGGCGAGGAACAGCGTCCCCAGCGCGAACAGCGTCCAGCGCCAGGCCGGACGCGCGGCCCACTCTCGCTTGGCCAGCATCGCGATAGCGACCACGGCGAGCAGCGCGAACGCCATCTGGACGTCTTTCCAGATGACGCCGACGAACGTGAGGATGTGCGGCGTCACTCCCAGGGCGAGGATCGCCAGCGATTTCGCCTTGCTGGCGCTCGCCTCCCAGACCTCCCAGGCGATGACCCACAGCGCCGCCCAGAGGACGAGCACCTGCAGCACTTCCATCGAGGCGACCGTGCCGGTCACCTTGATGAGCGCCTTCCAAACCAGGCTCATCGCCGGCGGATGCCAGTCGTTGAGCGGGATGCGTCCCTTCGCCTGCCTGAGCTGGAAGATGGTGTCGTTGCTCATGTAGCCGGGCGCGAACACCACGCAGGTGGCGAGGAAGGCTAGAAGCGCCAGGACGGCCAGCGTGATCGGCCAGCGACGCTGCGGAGGGACCCGGGACAGGAGTGTCATTGCCGCGCGATGCTAACAGCGAATCGGCCCTATCCCGTGGTGCCTCTGCGAAGTTCTACAGGCTGGCGGGACGCGTCGGGTGCTCCTGACCGCGCCGTAGACTGCGCCCTGTGGCCGAGCCATATGACCAGTCAGAGTTCGCTGGCCAGCGTATTGCCTGCGTAGTTCCCTGCTACAACGAGGAAGCGGCCGTGGGCAAAGTGATCCGCGACCTGCGGGCCTCGCTGCCAGAGGCCGAGATCTACGTCTACGACAACAACTCGACGGACGCCACTGCCGAGGTGGCCCGCGCCGCCGGCGCGATCGTGCGCACCGAGCCGCGCAAGGGCAAGGGAAACGTGATCCGCCGGGCCTTCGCGGACATCGACGCCGACGCGCTGCTGCTGATCGATGGGGACGACACCTACGACGCCAGCCGGGCCAGGGACATGGTCAACCTGCTGTTCGAAGGCCCGTACGACCACGTGCTGGGGGTGCGGCGGGAGGTGACCGTCGGCGCTTACCGCCCGGGGCACGCCACCGGGAACAAGTTCCTGACCGGCGCGGTGCGAAAGCTGTTCGGCAACGAGGTCTCGGACATGCTCAGCGGCTACCGGGTGTTCTCGCGCCGGTACGTGAAGTCGTTCCCGGCGCTGTCGCGGGAGTTCGAGACCGAGACCGAGATGACGGTCCACGCGCTCAACCTGAGACTGCCCACAGTTGAGCTCGAGACGGATTTCAAGGACCGCCCGGAGGGCAGTGAGAGCAAGCTGCGGACCTACCGCGACGGTTGGCGGATCCTGCGGGTGATCTTCAACCTGGCGCGCCGGGAACGGCCCGGGCTGGTGCACGGCATGTTCGCAGCCATCCTCGCGATCGTCGGCCTGGTGCTCGGCATCCCGATCGTCGTCCAGTACTTCCACACGCACACCGTGCCGCGGTTCCCCACCGCGGTGCTGGCGGCGGCGATCATCACGATCGCGGTGCTCGTGCTGCTGGTGGGCTACATCCTCGACTCGGTGATGCACATGCGGCAGGAGCAGTCGCGGCTGGTGTACCTCACCTACCCCGCACCGTCGCGTACCGGCAGCGCGGCCGAGGCGCCGGCAGTCCGGCACCCGTCCCCTGCGCGAGCCACCTGACGACCCGCCTCACACAAACCGCTCCGCCGACGTCAACCGAGTAGGCGAGTGAAGCGGGCCATCCCCTGCGTTATGGCCCGCAGTTTGCTGGTTGATGATCCGTAGCCTGGAGGGGTGGAGGGGCAGCCCGTGGACGAGCAGCGCAAGGGTCTCATCTACGGAAGTTCCGCCTACCTGCTCTGGGGCGTCTTCCCGCTCTACTTCCCGCTGTGCGAGCCGGCCGGGACGATCGAGATCCTGGCCGAGCGGATGGCGTGGTCACTCGTCGTCATGCTGATCGTCCTGCGGCTCGGACCGGGCTTTGCCGGCCTCCGTAGAGTGCTGGCCGACCGGCGGGCATTCGGCCTGCTGGCCGCCGCAGCCGTATTGGTCTCGATCAACTGGGGCACGTACATCTACGGCGTCAACAGCGGGCACGTCGTCGAGACGAGCCTGGGCTACTTCATCAACCCGCTGTTCACGATCGTGCTCGGGGTTGTGGTGCTCGGCGAGCGGTTGCGCGTGGCGCAGTGGGTGGCGGTCGCGATCGGCGCCGTGGCCGTCCTCGTCATCGCCGTCGACTACGGCCGTCCGCCCTGGATAGCACTCATCCTCGCGTTCTCGTTCGGCATGTACGGCTTCTGCAAGAAGCAGGCGAACGTGGGCGCGGTGGAG
Source organism: Jatrophihabitans sp. (assembly GCA_035261645.1). GTDB lineage: Bacteria > Actinomycetota > Actinomycetes > Mycobacteriales > Jatrophihabitantaceae > Jatrophihabitans. Next base: position 3,648 of record DATFTS010000634.1, read on the forward strand.
TCGCTCGCAGTGGAGACGGGCATTCAGTTCGTGCCGGCGCTGATCGCCATTGCCGTGATCGGCGCGCAGGGCAACCTGGTCTTCGGCACTCGTTGGGACACGTCACTGGTGCTCACCGGACTGGGCCTGATCACGGTGATCCCGTTGCTGTTCTTCGCGGCCGGGACGCGCCGGCTGCCGCTCAGCGTCGTCGGCCTGCTGCAGTACCTGGCACCGGTGCTTCAGTTCGCGGTCGGCGTGGGCATCAGGCACGAAAAGCTGCCGGCCGCGGAGATCGCCGGGTTCTGCCTGGTTTGGCTGGCGCTGATCGTGTTGACCTTCGACGGGCTGCGCAGCCAGCGCGCGAACCGCCGTCCCGCCGAGGTCATCGAGCCCATCGCGGTCTGATGCCTGGTCGGCCGTCCAGGTCGGCGCATCTTCGTTGCAGTCGAGTCGCCCTGACCCGTGTGGTGTCTCGGGACATAGGTGACACGGGTGTCTCGGGACATAGGTGACACGTTCAGTGTGCGGG
>DATFTS010000635.1:0-3175 GCA_035261645.1 Jatrophihabitans sp.
AGCCCTCGGTTCGGCGCTGCTCGAGCCAGGCGTGAATGGCGGGATCAACCCGATGACGGACGCGATCCCATCGGCGCACCGAGCCGGCGAGGAACGCGCGCTGGGCGGACTCGTCCAGTGCCTGCCACAGCTCGCTCGTCAGGGGACGAAGCCCGTCGATCGCGCGGCGCCAGTCGCCGTCGGCGGCGCGGATGGCCACGAAGACGAAATGTCGCGCCTCTGCGAGCGTCGTGGGTCGCCGGGCAGTCGGCGGCGCGGGCGCTGGAGGCGCCGCCGCCGCGTGCGGTAGCGGCGGCATGCCATGCCGCGACACCATGTGCACGCGCACGCCGTCGCGGCCCCACCGTTGTGCCATGTCGACCGCCGTCAACCCGGTGCCGACAAGGACGATCTCGTCGCCGGCTTCGACGACCGGTGCCACGCCGCGCCGCCACGGATCCGGGACGAACTGTGGCGAGCGGGCAAGCGTCGGAGGTGCCCAGGACGTCGACGCGGGCGCATGCCCGACCGCCAGCACGACGGCGTCGACCGCACGGTTGGTGCCGTCGTCGAGCGAGAGCCGCAGTCGGTTGCCTACTGCGCGCAAGTCGGTGACGCGATGCCGCACGTGTTGGACGTGGACCTGCGGGCTCTCCCGCCTCGCCTGGTCGAGCACCGAACTGAGGTACTGCGCGTAGTGCAGCCGCGGCGCGAATCCGTCTTCGGGGAAGTCGACGGCGACATGCCGCCGCAGCCAGCGCAGGAAGTGCCCGGAGTCTTCCGGCCACGCGCTCATGCCGCGCGCCGGGACGTTCAGCCGATGCCGCGGGTCTGTCGTCGAGTAGGCGACACCGGCGCCCGGAGTGCCCTTGTCGAAGAGCACGATGTCGACCGCGGTCCCGGTCTGGGCGGCGCGTCGGGCAAGGTGCGCGGCGGTCAACGTGCCGCTCGCGCCCGACCCGATCACAGCGACGGTCGCGGGCGCGGTCATCGAAGCTCCAGACACATCTTCGACTCCTTTGTCTATCGGACTACTAGACAACATACCCTGGCCAGCTGTGTCAGGAAAGGTGCGCCACCCGCGCGAACTCTTCCTCCGCCCGGGACGCTGCCACGGCCGGGCGAGCGTCCCCCCGCCAGGAAAGGCGCGCGACCCCGGTGAACTGCCGCCGCTCGCCCGCGTCCCCCATCGCCCAAGTTGTCCGCGCTTCAAGGCGCTCTGGCGGCTTGAAGCGCGGACAAGTTTCCGTTTCGAGGAGCTTTCGCTCGGACGACACGCGGAGCCCTCAGGCCGGCAAAGCAAGCTTGCGAGCGTGAGCGGTGATGATGTCGTGCATCGCCCGCAAGGCCTGCGGCATGTGCCGAACGCGTCGATGCTGCAGCACCAATCTGATGGCGCCGAGCTCGCGGGTCCCGGTGTCGAGCGGCCGCGCGACGATCAAGCCTGCGCCGTGCAACGGATCGTCGATCACGCTGTAGTCGGGCAGCACCGTTACGCCCAGCCCCTGCGCGACCATGAGCTTGCCCATGTCCGCCCCGTCGCTCGTATAGGCGAACGCCGGCGGATGCCCTTGATAGGCGCGGTGCAGGAACCGGTGCATGACGTAACCCGCGCGCATCGCGACGATCGGCTCGGCGCTCAGGTCGTCGAGCGTCACCGCGGCGCGGCTGGAGAACACATGGCCACGCACGCAGCACACCACCGGCCGGCCGCGCAGCAGTTCGTCCGTGCTGATCTGCGGTGGATAGTCGTCGCCGTCAAGCAGGCTTACCAGCCCGAGGTCGATGCTGCCCGCAGCGAGGCCGAGATGAACGTCGCCGGGTTGTGTGGTCATGACCTCGACCTGCGTGCCGCCGAGCGCTGCGGCGAACTCCTGGATCGCCGGGGCGAGTAGCGCTGCGCTGGCGGCACTCGCGGTGCCGATCCGGATCGTCCGTCGGGACCGGTGCTGGTCGTCCGCCGCCGCCCGCAGCCGGTCAACCGCGTCGAGCACATCGACGATGTGCGGCAGTAGCTCGCGCCCGTCGGCGCTGATGCGCGCACCGGAACGTTGTCGATCCAGCAGCGTGACGCCGAGCTCGCGTTCAAGGTTGCGCACTGTCTCGCTCAAAGCCGGCTGCGAGATGTGCAACTCCTCCCCCGCCCGGCGCAGCGAGCCGAGCCGCGTGACCGCAGCGATGTACTCCAGCTGTTCGAAGCGCATGTCAAACCTCCCGTGCCGGTGATCGGCAACCCCAATCGCGCGCTCGCGAACGGCGAATTGACTTCGGGCACCGCGCGTCGAGAGACTGATCTGCAATGTCGATGGAAATACTAGAGAATAGCCACCGCACGATCATCCAGGAGCGCGAATGAGTCGGATCGCAGTGGTCGGCGACGACGTGCTCGCCGTTGCGCTCGCCCGACAGCTCGCAACTTCTACTGCTGAGGTCGCGCACCATCCGCTGCGGTCGCTGACCTCCGTCCGCGGCGTGCACTCCACCCTGCGCTTGCTGAGCCCGGTTGCGGAACAGCTCAACCGCGAGCGAACGGCGATGTCCGCCTGGCGCAGTCTCGAGACCGAGACCGGCGCCGCGCTGCTGACCGGGGTCGACGCCGTGGAGGTCGGCCCGGCCAGCACAGTGGCCGCGACCCTACGCGCCACCCTGGATGGCGATGCGGCTGCGCCGATGTCGCCCATGGAGGCGGCGCGGCGCTGGCCGGCGATTCGTTTCGACGGGACGGTGGCGCACCAGCCCGCAGCCCGGCGTATCGACCTTGCGCTCGCCCGAACGGCGCTGCGCCGCTCAGCCGTGTCATTGGGCGCCCGGTTCGCGACCGCGCCGGTCAAGCGTGCGTGGTTGACGACATCGGGCGAGGTGGAACTGCTCGACGCGCAAGGCTGGCACCACTACGACGCGGCCGTCGTCGTGACCGACTCGCGCGATCGGGCCGCACTCGGCTGCCTGCCCACCGATCTCGCCATGTCTACGGTGTTGACCGTCTCGCCGATCGGTCCGGCCGCCGGGTGGCCGTCGGTCGTCCATCACACCGGCCTCCCCGCGGACCCCGACGGATTCCGTATCGCCGGCGCCTGCGCCGAGGTACAAGGCAGTCGCGTCGAGTTGGCGCTGACCATCGCGTCCGGCACTGATGCGGCTGGCCTGCTCTGGGAGTACGCGGTTCGGTGGTTGCCGGGCACGATCGTCGGCGGCA